>CAVKBJ010000162.1:0-2057 GCA_963654505.1 Lachnospiraceae bacterium | reverse complement strand
CGCCGATGCCGCCGGTGGCGAACACGCGGATGCCCGCCATGTCGGCGATCATCATCGTGGTGGTGACGGTGCACGCGCCGTCCTTGCCCTGCGCGACGAGCACGGGCAGGTCGCGGCGGGAAGCCTTCGGGATGCCCGCGCCGGTCTTGCCGAGGTAGTCGATCTCTTCCTTGGAAAGGCCCGCCTTCAGGCGGCCGCCGATGATGGCGATGGTCGCGGGGACCGCGCCGGCCTCGCGGATGATGCTCTCGACCTTGAGGGCGGTCTCCACGTTCTGGGGATAGGGCATGCCGTGGGAAATGATGGTGGATTCGAGCGCCACGACGGGCTTGCCGGCGGCAAGGGCCTCAGCAACCTCGGGGGCGATATCCAGATACTTGTTCATAATTAAGATCCTCCTGTAAAGTAATAGGTGAAAGTTTCACGTTTACCTTTTGAGGTAAGATTGAATTATAACATACAACTTGTCAAAAGTCAACACAAAGCGGGGCTTGAATTTGCACGGGAAGTGGCATATAATACCTCTATTATCCCGTGAAATCCCACAAAAGGAAGGAAAATTATTATGGAACGAGTGAGAATTGCCGCGCTCTTCGCCGACAAAGAGCAGTACGGCGGCGCAAGCGTCACCGTATGCGGCTGGGCGAAGACCATCCGCGATATGAAGACCTTCGGATTCATCGAGCTGAACGACGGCTCGTGCTTCCGCAATTTGCAGGTCGTGATGGATGCGAATTCTCTTTCTAATTATAAGGAGATCGCCGCGCAGAACGTGGGCGCCGCCCTCATCGTGCGCGGCACGGTCGTGCTGACGCCCGAGGCCAAGCAGCCGCTCGAGGTCAAGGCGTCCGAGATCGAGATCGAGGGCGTTTCCTCCCCCGACTATCCCCTGCAGAAAAAGCGCCACAGCGTTGAGTATCTGCGCACCATCCAGCATCTGCGCCCGCGCACGAACCTCTTCTCCGCGGCCTTCCGCGTGAGAAGCGCGGCGGCCTACGCCGTGCACGAGTTTTTCCAGAGCCGCGGCTTCGTCTACGTCAACACCCCCATCATCACCGGCTCCGACTGCGAGGGCGCGGGCGAGATGTTCCAGGTGACGACGCTCGACATGGAGAACCCGCCCCGCACCGAGGACGGCAAGGTCGATTACAGCAAGGACTTTTTCGGCAAGAAGACGAGCCTGACCGTCTCCGGCCAGCTCAACGCCGAAAACTTCGCCATGGCGTTCGGCGACGTCTACACGTTCGGCCCCACGTTCCGCGCCGAGAATTCCAACACCGCGCGCCACGCCGCCGAGTTCTGGATGATCGAGCCGGAGATGGCGTTCTGCGACCTCGACGGCGACCTTGAGGTCATGGAGGCGATGGTCAAATACATCATCACCAGGGTCATGGAGCGCTGCCCCGACGACCTCGCGTTCTTCAACAGCTTCGTCGATAAGGGACTGCTCGACCGCCTGCGCCACGTCGCGACGAGCGACTTCGGCCGCATCACCTACACCGACGCGGTCGAGCTGCTCAAGGCGCACAACGACAAGTTCGACTACAAGGTGGACTGGGGCGCCGACCTCCAGACCGAGCACGAGCGCTACCTCACCGAGCAGATCTTCCAGCGCCCCGTGTTCGTCACCGACTACCCCAAGGAGATCAAAGCCTTCTATATGCGCCTGAACGACGACGGCAAGACCGTCGCCGCCGCGGACTGCCTCGTCCCCGGCATCGGCGAGATCATCGGCGGCAGCCAGCGCGAGGAGCGGCTCGACGTCCTCGAAGCCCGCATCAAGGAGCTCGGCATGAACCCCGCCGACTACTGGTGGTACTGCGACCTGCGGCGCTACGGCTCCTGCCGCCACGCCGGCTTCGGCCTCGGCTTCGAGCGCATGGTCATGTACCTCACCGGCGTCGGCAACATCCGCGACGTCGAGCTTCACCCCCGCACCGTCGGCAGCGCGGAATTTTAACACAAAAGCCCTCCCGATTTCGGGAGGGCAAAATTTTTTCCCCTCCGGTTCTCCCGCGCGGGCAACAAAGCGCCCGCGCGTACAGGCGGGGCGGCGA
>CAVKBJ010000161.1:0-10346 GCA_963654505.1 Lachnospiraceae bacterium | reverse complement strand
TGAGCCGTAAGGAAAATTGCCTGGACAATGCTGTGGTGGAAAACTTCTTTGGTCTCTTTGCATAAAAAACCGGACAAGAAGCAGACGTTTCAGTCTGTCTCTTGTCCGGCTGTTGCTTCTTAAGAACAACTCGCCCTCCGAGCGAACGCAGAGGACTATACCACGTTTTTTGAAGGATGTCAAGCGGTTTCAAAATAATAGATTTTTTATCCTTATCCAAACAGCGTGAGCTGGCTGGTGTCCGCCATACCGGCGAACGCGCCGAGCGCGCGCAGCTGCTCGATGTGCGTCTTGGAGAGCTTGTTGCAGCACATGGAGAACTCCTCAACGGAGATAAACTCCTTCCCTTTCCGCTTTTCCACCGTGTCGAGCGCCGCGGCCTCGCCGAGTCCGTGGACGGAGGTGAACGGCGGCAGAAGCCCGCCCTCCGTGACGGTGAACCTCGTCGCGTCGGAACGGTAGATGTCGATGGTATCGAAGTGGAAACCGCGGCGGTAGAACTCATAGCAGACCTCAAGCGTGGTCATGAGATCCTGCTCGACGGCGGAGGCGTCCTTGTTGTTCTCGATCTCGCGGATCTTCCGCTTGACGGCGTCCAGTCCCGCGCAGCAGTATTCCGCGTCGAAGGCCTTGGCGCGCACGGTGAAGAACGTCGCGTAGAACGCCAGCGGCTCATGCACCTTGAACCACGCGATGCGGAACGCCATCATCACGTAGGCAACCGCGTGCGCCTTCGGGAAGAGGTAGCCGATCTTGGCGAGAGACTCGATGTACCACTCCGGAACGTCATGCTCCTGCATCGCCTCGACCCAGCCGTCCTGAAAGCCGCCTTTTTTGACCTTGCCCTTGCGCACGGCCTCCATGATCTTGAAGCTCATCTTCGGTTCAAGCCCCATAGAGATGAGGTAGAGCATGATGTCGTCGCGGCAGCCGACCGTCTCCAAAACGCTTGCCGTGCCGCTGACGATCAGCTCACGCGCGTTGCCAAGCCACACGTCCGTTCCGTGCGAGAAGCCGGAAAGACGCACGAGCGTATTGAAATCCTTCGGCTGCGTGTCGATGAGCATCTGGCGCGTGAAGCGCGTGTTGAACTCCGGAATGGCGACCGCACCGGTGGGGCCGAGGAGATCGTCGTTCTCAAAGCCGAGCGCCTTGGACGAGGTGAAAATGCTCATCGTGTCGGGATCGTCGAGCGGGATCTTCCGCGCATTCACGCCAGTAAGATCCTCAAGCATACGGATCATCGTGGGATCATCGTGGCCGAGCATATCGAGCTTGAGGAGGTTATCCTCCATGCAGTGATATTCAAAGTGCGTGGTAATGGTGTCGCTATCCTCCGCGTCGGCGGGGTGCTGGACGGGGCAGAAATCTTCGATCTCCAGATCGTCCGGCACAACGACAAGGCCGCCGGGATGCTGTCCGGTCGTGCGCCGCACACCGACGCAGCCCGCCGTCAGGCGGTCGATCTCCGCCGCGCCCGACTGAAGGCCGTTCTCCTCAAGATACTTCTTGACGAAGCCAAAAGCGGTCTTTTCCGCCAGCGTACCGATCGTGCCCGCGCGGAACACCTGCGTTTCGCCGAACATCTCGATGGCGTGGCGGTGCGCCCGCGCCTGATACTCGCCGGAGAAATTGAGGTCGATATCCGGCACCTTGCCGCCGCCGAAGCCGAGGAAGGTTTCAAACGGAATGTCGAAGCCGTCCTTGATGTACTTCGTGCCGCAGACGGGGCAGTTTTTGTCCGGCATATCCGCGCCGCAGCCGTAGCTGCCGTCGGTGATGAACTCGCTGTGTTTGCACTTCGGGCAGCGGTAGTGCGGCGGGAGGGAGTTGACCTCGGTGATGCCCGACATATAGGCGACGAGCGACGAGCCGACCGAGCCTCGCGAGCCGACGAGATAGCCGCACTCCAGCGAGCGTTGGACGAGCTTCTGCGCCGACATATACACCACGTCGTACTTGCCAAGAATGCCGCCCAGCTCAACGTCCAGTCGATCCTTGATGAGCTTCGGCGGCTCATCGCCGTAAAGCTCATGTACTTTATCCCACACGAGGCGGTTGAGATCCTCTCTGGAATTTTCCAGCCGCGGCGGAAAGAGCTTGCCCTTGGGCAGCAGCTCGATATTCTCAATCTGATCCGCGATGGCGCGCGTATTGGTCACGACCACCTCGTATGCCTTTTCCTTGCCGAGATATTCAAACTCCCTGAGCATCTCGTCCGTTGTACGGAAGTAGATGGGCAGCGGCGCGTTGGCGTCGGGGAATTTCTTCGAGGCCAGCAGGATATGGCGGTAGACTTCATCCTCCGACTCCTGAAAATGTACGTCGCCGGTGGCGACGACGCGCTTTCCAAGCTCTTCGCCGAGCTTGACGATGGTGCGGTTGAAGTCGCGCAGCTCCTCCTCGCTCTTGACCGTGCCCTCGCGCAGCATGAACATATTGTTGCAGATTGGCTGGATCTCCAGATAGTCGTAGAAGGACGCGATGCGTTTTAGCTCATCCCAGTCCTTATGATCCACGATGGCACGGAACAGCTCGCCCGCCTCACAAGCTGAACCGATGATCAGACCCTCGCGGTGCGCGATCAGCTCGCTTTTCGGAATGATAGGCACACGCTTGAAATATTTGAGATTGGAAAGCGAGATGAGCTGATAGAGGTTCTTCAGGCCCGCCTTGTTCTTCGCCAGCAGAATGACATGCTTCGGGAAACGGTTCGATTTGCTCCCCATGGGGCGTAGCTTGAGCATTTCGTTATTGATCTGCTGGAGCTGCGTCACGCCGCGCTCGGCAAGCATGGGGAAGAATTTTGTGAGCATCTGCGCGACCGGCACGGCATCGTCTGACGCGCGGTGGTGGTTGAACTGCGGCAGCTGCAAATAATCGGCCACAATGTCGAGCTTATACTTCCCAAGCCCCGGCAGCAGATTTTGCGCCAGAATGAGTGTGTCGATATAGGTCGGCTCAAACGGTATCCCGCAGCGCTCGCAGCCTGCGCGAATGAAGCTGATGTCGAATTCCGCGTTGTGCGCCGCGAGCGGCGCGTCCCCGGCAAAGGCGAGGAACGCTGTCAGCGCGTCCCTGAGCTTCGGCGCGCCGCGCAGCATCTCGTCCGTGATGCCGGTCAGGCCGATGATCTCGGGCGTGAGCCGGCGCTCGGGATCGACAAAGGTCTGAAACGTCTCGACGATCTCGCCGTCTCTCAGCCGCACGGCGCCAATCTCGGTGATGGCCTCCTGCGTGACCTTGAGGCCGGTCGTTTCAATGTCGAAGCAGACGATCTCGTCGGAAAATCCGATGTCCTGTGCGCCGTGAATGGCGATGCGGTCGTCAAGGTTGTTGACGAAGTAGCCCTCACAGCCGTAAAGTATTTTTATTTTACCCTCCCCGGCGTGCCAAGCATCCGGGAACGATTGCGCCACGCCGTGATCGGTGATGGCAATAGCGGGCATTCCCCACTTCGCCGCGAGCTTGACGACGCTGCCGGTGTCGGTCAGCGCGTCCATGTTGGACATCCGTGTATGCAGGTGCAGCTCCACGCGCTTGACCTCGGCAGTGTCCATGCGGCTCTCGTGCGTGATCTCGGTCACGTCGCGCGGGTTGAGCTGCATATCGTGTCCGTCGTAGGTCAGCTCCATCATGCCCGCGACGCGCAGCCACATTCCAGTGGAGATGCGGTCGCGCAGCGGCGCGATCTCGCGCTCAAGCATCCGCTTGCGCACGATGACCGAGCCACTGTAGTCGGTCATTTCAATGAGCGCCAGCCACATCCCCGGCTGGCGCAGCTCGCGGAACTCGCACTTGAATACCCTGCCCTCGACCACGACGCTGCCCGCCTTGGGGTTCAGCTCGCTCATCGGCATGGGATGGCCTTTGATTTCGCGGCCCATGATGATTTTGCCGACGGGAGCCTCCTTTTTCGCACCGCCGCTGCCGGTGGGACGCTGCTCCTGCTTGGGAAAGCCGCCCTGCGTAAGCGCAATGCGCACGCCGTTGAGCGCAAAGCGATCCGCCAAGAGCTGCTCGAGCAGCGAACGCTCGGCGTCCGTGATCTCCTGCAGCACCGTCAGCGCAAGGTTCATCGTGCGGCTCTCCTGCTCCACGATCACGTCGGTCACGCGGGCGTCGGCGAGCAGCACGCGCAAGCCGATGGGCGGCGCAAAGCCCTCGAATAATTCAAAAAACGGTATCCTTTGTGCCATTTTTCCGCTTCTCTCACAGTTTCTTGATCTCGTCGAGTAAGGCGTCCAACAGCTTCTCCTGCGGGACCTTGTATAAGATCTCGCCGCGGCGGAAAATAAGCCCCTCGCCCTTTCCGCCCGCAACGCCAATATCCGCCGCGCCCGCCTCGCCGGGGCCGTTGACCGCGCAGCCCATGACCGCGACGGTGATGGGCTTGTCGCAGTCCCCAAGCCGCCGCTCCAGCTCCTCGACAAGCGGGATCATATCGTAGGCCGTGCGCCCGCAGGTCGGGCAGGAAATGAGGTTCACCCCGCTTTTTCGCAGCCCGCAGGCGCGCAGGATACGCTTGGCGGCGTAGACCTCCTCTACCGGGTCGGCGGTCAGTGACACACGCATCGTGTCTCCGATGCCCTCACATAAGAGGCCCCCAATGCCGATGGCGGACTTCAGCAGACCCATCGCGGGCGTGCCCGCCTCGGTCACGCCGAGGTGCAGCGGATAGTCCACCCGCTCGTGCAGCAGCCGATATGCCGCCATGTTCAGCGGCACGTCGGAGCTTTTGACGGAGATGCAGATATCGGTAAAGTCGAATTTTTCCAGCAGCGCGACGTGGCGCAGCGCGCTCTCGACGAGCGCCTCCGGCGTTACGCGCCCGTACTTCGCCAGCAGATCACGCTCCAGCGATCCGCCGTTCACGCCGATGCGGATGGGAACGCGGTGCGCGCGGCAGCAGTCCACGACCGCCTTCACGCGCTCCTCTCCGCCGATGTTGCCGGGGTTGATGCGAATTTTATCCGCCCCGCGCTCCGCCGCGGCGATGGCAAGGCTGTAGTCAAAGTGAATATCCGCCACAAGCGGAATATGGATATGCTCCTTGATGGTCTCGACCGCCTCGGCAGCCTCCTGCGTCGGCACGGTCACGCGCACGATCTCACAGCCGGCTTCCTCCAGCCGCAGAATTTGTTCAACGGTCGCCCGCGCGTCCTCGGTCTTCGTATTGCACATCGACTGGATGGTTACCGGCGCTCCTCCGCCGACCGCTACGCCGCCGACCATAATTTGCTTCGTCATACTCTCTCCCTCCTCACAACAGCTTCATCACGTCGTGGAACGTGACGAAGAGCATCAGCGCCATCAGCAGGGCGAAGCCTGCTATATGGATATAATTTTCATACTTCGGCGGGATCTGTCGCCTGAATACCGCCAGCGCCGCCGCGTTCACCACGAGGAAGAACATCTTTCCGCCGTCGAGCGCGGGCAGGGGCAGCAGGTTCATCACCGCGAGGTTGACCGCGATGAGCGCGGCAAAGTAGAGGATGCTCTCCGCCGCCGCGGCGAAGCCGTTCTCGTTATTCGCCTCGGCCTTTTCCTGCGCCTCCTCGCCCACATCATTGATGGTCGAGACGATGCCGACCGGCCCGCTGAGATCGTCCAGCCCCGCAGAGCCGTTCACCAGCATCATCAGGCTCAGGCGCACCAGCCGCACGAAGTCAAGCGTGTTGTACCAGCTGTATTGTAGCCGCAGAAGCGGCGTCGCCTTGACCACGCCGCCATAGGTGAAGCCGTAGGCGCGGTATTCTTCACCCTCATCGTTTGTGTAGGTCTGAAGCGTTATCGTGCGCCTGAGCTTTTCCCCGCCGCGCCTGACGGTCAGCTCGATAGCGCCGTCCTCGCTGCGGTCGATGAGGCCGAGCACCATAGACATATCGTTTTTGAGATAGATGCGCTCACCGTTGATCGCCCAGATCACGTCTCCGACCATCAGCCCGTCCTCCCCCTGCTGCGGAAAAGCGGGTTCGAGCGCGACGATCTCCGTCGTATAGAAGCCCTCCGCGCCCGCGTACAGAATCAGCATGATGACAAAGCCGGTGAGAAAATTCATCGCCGCACCGGCGGCAAAAATAAACAGCTTTTTCCAAAAGCCCTGCTTTTCCAGCGCGTGGGGATCGTCGCTCTCCTCGTCATCACCCTCCATCGCGCAGTAGCCGCCGATGGGCAGGAGACGCAGCGAATACTCCGTTTCGCCCTTCGTCCTGCGGAGGATGGCCGACCCCATACCGATGGAAAACTCGTTCACACGCACACCGCAGGCTTTGGCGGCAAGAAAATGCCCCAGCTCATGCACGGCGATGAGCATACCGAAGATCAAAATGGCAGCGATGATATACATGAAATAACTCCTTATGGAACGGAAAATGCTTAGTGAAGGCTCTTTTGTACAGCCTTCCGCGCGTGATCGTCGGCGCGCAGGATATCCTCCAGCGCCGGGTTTGAGACCTGCTCCACCGCTTCAAGCGCCGACTCGACCAGCGCGGGAATATCGTTAAATCCGATGCGGTCTTGCAGGAAAGCGCCGACTGCAACCTCGTTTGCACCGTTGAGCACGGCGCAGGCCGTGCCGCCGACTACGGCGCACTGCTTCGCGAGCTTCAGACAGCGAAAGGTCTCCTCATCGGGCGCGGCGAAGGTCAGCGGCGGACAGGTGAGCAGGTCAAGCGACCGGTCGGGCGTTTCCGCGCGGTAAGGACAGGTCATCGCGTAGCGGATGGGCAGCTTCATGTCGGGCGTGCCGAGCTGTGCGAGCATCGCGCCGTCGCGGTACTCCACGAGCGAGTGAACGATGCTCTGGCGGTGGATGACAGCCTCCACCTGCCGCAGCGGCAGACGGTAGAGCCGCATGGCCTCGATGATCTCAAGGCCCTTGTTCATCAGTGTCGCGGAATCGACGGTGATCTTCGCGCCCATCGTCCAGTTGGGGTGGCGGAGCGCGTCCGCGCGGGTCTTGCCCGCAAGCTCCTCACGGGAAAGACCGTAGAATGGCCCGCCGGAGCAGGTCAAAATGAGCCGCTTGATCTCGCCGCGGTCGCGGCAGCCCTGCACACACTGAAAGATAGCGCTGTGCTCGCTGTCCACCGGCACGATCTCCGCGCTGAACCGTTCCGCCGCGTCCATCACGAGCGCTCCCGCGCAGACGAGCGTTTCCTTGTTCGCAAGCGCGATGCGCCTGCCCTTTTCGATGGCCGCGAGCGTCGGCTTGAGGCCGATCATACCGACAACGGCGGTCACCACCGTATCGGCATCCTCCGCCGTCGCGGCGGCGAGCAGACCGTCCATACCGGAGAGGACCTCCACGTCCGTATCCCGCAGGCGCTCGCGCAGGACTGCGGCGGCGTCTTCATCATAAAGCACAGCCACGCGCGGAGAAAATTCCCGCGCCTGCCGCTCGATGAGATCAACACTCGAATTTGCGGTCAGCGCCGCGACCTTCGATCCCAGCTCCCTCGCGACCTCAAGCGTCTGACGGCCGATGGAGCCGGTCGATCCAAGTAAAGCAATACTCCTTGTCATATCGCGCCGGTCCCCACAAAAAGATAAACAACAGGCGCGATAAAGAGCGTGGAGTCAAAGCGGTCGAGCATTCCTCCGTGTGTGAGGAAAAGATGGCTGTAATCCTTCACGCCCGCCTCGCGCTTGATGAACGACATCGAGAGGTCGCCGAGCTGGCCGAAGATATTCGCGGCCATACCGACCTTGACCAGTTCCCAATAGTCCGGCACGTAGCCGAGCCACTTCTGCCCGATGAAGCCGAGCAGAAGCATCCCCAGCGCGCTGCCGATGGGGCCGCCGATGCCGCCCGCCCAGGTCTTATGCGGGCTGACGTTCGGCGCCATCCTGCGCTTGCCGAACCACATTCCGAAGCCCATTGAGAGCGAGTCGCCCGCGAATGCGATGAAAAACGGCGCGAGGACGTAGAGCCTGCCGTACTCTGGCACACAGCGCAGCAGCAGGATGCAGCTGTACATCGTCGGGAACACCGCGCCCGCAACGATGCCCGCCTCCACGTCGGCAAAGCGCAGCGCGTTCTTCCCGCCATAGCGCATGACCGCCCGCCAGAACAGGAACATCACCAGCAGCCACGGCAGGATCAGGCATTTGTCAAACGGCGCGCCGTCGCGCAGCGGAACGGTAACCCCGTACCATTTGCGCACATCATAGATCCCCCAGACCTGCGCTACCGCACAGAGGATCGTTGCGACACAGGCCGCTTTGTCGATGTTCTTCCCCACCGTGTGCAGCAGCTCATAGGCCGCGACGCCGGAAATGGCGCACACGAGCAGCATGGTCGCCCACGCAGGACAGGCCAGTAATATCAGCAGCAGTAAAGGCAATCCCACTGCCGCCACAAGCCATCTCTGTTTCATGTCGTGTTCCCCTTTCGGGTCATTTTTCTCTCTTACGGCTTTACGCCGCCGAAGCGCCGCTCGCGATGCTGATAGGCGATGAGCGCCTTGTCAAACTCCCGCTCGTCAAAATCCGGCCAAAGCGTATCGCAGAAGTAAAACTCGCTGTACGCGCACTGCCAGAGGAGATAATTGCTGATGCGCTTCTCCCCGCCCGGACGGATAAGCAGCTCAGGGTCGGGCAGACCGTCGGAGTAGAGGTAGTTCGAAAACGTTTCCTCCGTCAGTCCGCCGGGCTGCTTCTCCCCCGCCGCGCAATCGCGCGCGAAGACGCGGGCAGCGTGAACGATCTCGTCCCGCCCGCCGTAGTTGAGGCAGACGTTCGCCTGAAAGCCCTCGATGCGCGCGGAAATTTCGTTCGTCTCGCGGATCAGCTCCCTGAGGTCGTCGTCGAGCACGGAGAGGTCGCCGAGGAAGCGCAGGCGGTTGCCGTCGCGCTCCATCGTGTCGATACACTCGTGCAGATACCGGCGCAGGAGCTGCATGATGCCCTCGATCTCCTCCGGCGGACGCTTCCAGTTCTCCGTTGAAAAAGCGTAGACCGTCAGGTAGTCGATGCCCAGTTCCTTACAATAGGCGCCGAGGCGGCGGAAGCTCTCCGCCCCCGCCTTGTGGCCCGCCGAGCGCGGAAGGCCGCGCTTTTGCGCCCAGCGGCCGTTGCCGTCCATGATAACGGCAACATGACGAGGCAGGTTGCTTTTATCAACCTGCCCCGTGCGCTGTCTTTTGGTGAAAAGTCCCATCAGACCTCCATCAGTTCCTTTTCCTTCTTCTCAAGCAGGGCGTCGAGTTCCTTGCTCATGTCGTCCGTGAGCTTCTGCATATCCTTCTCGACGACCTTCAGATCGTCCTCGGTCAGCTCGCCGGCCTTTTGCTTTTTCTTGAAGGTCTCCATCGCGTCGCGGCGGATATTGCGGATGGCGACCTTGCCGCCCTCGGCGTACTTGCGGATCTGCTTGACCAGCTCCTTGCGTCGCTCCTCGGTGAGCTGCGGGAAGGTCAGGCGGATGGCCTTGCCGTCGTTCTGCGGGTTGATGCCGAGGTCGGAGTTGAGGATTGCCTTCTCGATGAGCTTCACGGCGCTCGCGTCCCACGGCTGAATGAGCAGCTGGCGCGGGTCGGGCGACGCGATGGACGCGATCTGCTGAATGGGCGTCGGCGTGCCGTAATAGTCCACGCTGATGCGGTCGAGCACGGCGGCATTGGCGCGCCCCGCGCGCACGGCGGCGAAGTCGGCGGCGACGGAGTCGATGCTCTTCTTCATTTTTTCCTCGTAAACCTTGTATTCATCCTTCAACATGGGGATAGCCTCCTCAAATTTTGATTTTGGAACCTTATCATGCGACGCCGGCTCACTCGCCAACGATCGTACCGATCTTTTCGCCCATCACGGCGCGCAGAATATTTTTGGGGTCCTTGAGGGCAAACACGAGCACGGGAATGTGATTGTCCATTGAGAGCGAGGTCGCCGTGGAGTCCATCACCGCAAGGTGCTGGGCCAGCACGTCCTCATAGGAGATGGCGTCGTACTTCACCGCGTCCGCGACCTTGGCGGGGTCGGCGCTGTACACGCCGTCGATGTTCTTGGCGAGCAGTATCACGTCCGCGTTGATCTCCGCCGCGCGGAGCACCGCCGCGGTATCCGTAGAGAAGAACGGAGAGCCGATGCCGCAGCCGAAAATGACCACGCGCCCTTTCTCCAAATGCCGGATGGCGCGGGCGCGGATATAAGGCTCCGCAACCTCACGGATCTCCAGCGCGGTCTGAATGCGCACGTCCACGCCCTTCTGCTCCAGCACGTCCGCGACCGCCATGCAGTTCATCGCCGTGGCAAGCATACCCATGTGGTCGGCGCGGGTGCGCTCAATGTAGCCCTCGCCGTTTTTCACGCCGCGCCAGAAGTTGCCGCCGCCGATGACGACGCCC
>CAVKBJ010000160.1:0-3507 GCA_963654505.1 Lachnospiraceae bacterium | reverse complement strand
AAGCCCCACAGCCTCTAACTTTTTCGCGTACCCGCGCCCGACGCGCCAGAAGTCCGTCAGCGGTCGATGCTCCCAAAGCTGCCGACGGTAGCTCTTTTCGTCAAGCTCCGCGATGCGCATGCCATTCTCATCCGGCGGAATGTGCTTTGCCATAATGTCCATGGCGATCTTGCAGAGGTAGAGATTGCTCCCGATGCCCGCTGTCGCGGTGATGCCCGTCGTTTTGAGCACGTCGAGGATCATCGTCATCGCCAGCTCGCGCGCCGTCGTATGGTAGGTGTCAAGGTAGTTCGTCACGTCCATCAGCACCTCGTCGATGGAGTAGACGTGGATGTCCTCCGGCGCGACGTATTTGAGGTAAATGCGGTATATCTCCGTGCTGAGCTGGCTGTACTTCCCCATCTGCGGCGTGGCCACGATGTAGTCGAGCGCGAGCGCGGGGTTCGCCTTCAGCTCCAGATCAAAACAGGACTTGCCGACGAGCTGATGGCCCGGGGCATTTCTCTGCCGCTCGGCGTTGACCTGCTTGACGCGCTCGACGACCTCGAAAAGCCGCGCGCGTCCGGAAATGCCGTATGCTTTCAGCGAGGGCGACACCGCGAGGCATATTGTCTTTTCCGTGCGGCTGAGGTCAGCCACGACGAGATTGGCCGTGAGCGGATCAAGGCCGCGCTGCACGCACTCCACCGAGGCAAAATAGGATTTCAGATCAATGGCGACGCACCAGCGCCGCTTTTCTTCTCGCATGATGGACCGCCCTCCTCTCGTATGGACAATATCATATCACAAAAACTGCACTCGAACAAGCGTTTTTATTATATTTTTCAATGTAAAATATTTGGACACGTCCCTCGGCCTTAGCCGTGGGGTGCGCCGCAGGAGCGCCAATCAGAGAGCGGCCGGAGGGGCGCTCCGCTTCAGCACACTACAGCGGCATATTACGGTTTTGTTACAGATGCCAAAAATCCCTTTACTTTGCGCGATTTTGGACTATACTGGCAAGTGGAAGGAGGGGAGGCCGAATGGAGGACTACACCCGCAAATTCAACGCCGCAAAGGAAAAGGAAGAGGAGATCCATCAGATCCTGACAAGCGTGTACACCGCGCTCGAGGAGAAGGGCTATAACCCCATCAACCAGCTCGTCGGCTACATCCTTTCGGAGGACCCGACCTACATCACCAACCACCGGCAGGCGCGCACGCTGATCCGCAAGCTGGACCGCGACGAGCTCTTGCAGGTTCTTCTGCGTAATTATCTGATCCCATAAGCGAGAGCTTTTCTGATTTTTTGAAATACCCCGAGGGTCGAAAAAAGGCTCCCGGGGCATTTTGTGCCGTTCGGTTGACAAGCGGCGCGGGCAATGGTAAAATAAACAGTAATAAAAATGAGGAGTGTTTCCGAATGACTGAAAATCTTGTTTACCGCGGTCATCCGCTGCGCCGCGTGGATAATCTGGTCTACTACGGCTCGATGGCGGATAAGTATATCATCATGATGCAGGTGCTCGACACGGAGGAGGTAAAGGACCTCAAGCTGGCCAAGCGCGTGTCTATTCAGCTCCAGCTGACCGACCCCGACCTCCGCTCGCGCGACCGCGTGGTGCGCTCCACGGAGAAGGGCAGCATGGCCGAGGCGATGGAGTTCGCGACCATCTGGCTCGAACGCGCCCTGAGCGGCAAGATATGATCTCTGCCCCCTATATATGCGAACGCCCGCGGCAGGCCGACTGCCGCGGGCGTTTTCTGCGCTGTGGGAGCATACCGCGCGGGCTCACAGCATGGGAAAGCGCGTCTCTTTGTGCGCGCGGAGGGCGGCGGCGAGCGCGTCGATGTCCTCCTTCGTCGTCTCGGGCGCGAAGCTCACGCGCAGCACGCCCGCGGCGGTCCTCTTGTCGAGCTTCATCGCGGCGTAGACGTGGCTGAGCTTCCCCCGGTGACAGGCCGAGCCTGCGGAGACGCAGATGCCCTGCGCGCCCAGCTCGTTGACGACGTTCGCGCTCGGATAGCCGACGAGGGAAACGGCGAGGATATGCGGGGCGGTGCCGTTCCCGACGCGCACTACGCCGTCGATGGCGAGGAGCCGGTCGAGGGCGTACTGTTTGATCTCCTCCATGTGGGCGAGCTTCGCCTCATAGCTCTCCAGCCGCAGCTCGACCGCCTTGGCGAAGCCCGCGATCTGCGCCGTGGCCTCGGTGCCGGAGCGCAGGCCGCGCTCCTGCCCGCCGCCTGCGAGCAGCGGACGCACCGCGCGGCAGCGCGGGCCGATGTAGAGCGCGCCGACGCCCTTGGGCGCGTTGAGCTTGTGCCCGCTCAGGGAGATGAGGTCCGCGCCCAGCGTGTCCGCGCGGAAGGGGACCTTCAAAAACGCCTGCACCGCGTCGGTATGCAGCAGCGCCTTCGAGCCGCGCTCTTTGAGCAGCGCGGCAACCTCCGCGACGGGAAAGACGCAGCCTGTCTCGTTGTTGACGAGCATCATGGAGACGAGCGCGGTGTCCTCGCGCAGCACCTCCGCGACCTGCCGCGCGGTGATATTGCCGTTCCGGTCGGGGGCGAGACAGGTGACGGCATAGCCCTCCTGCTCAAGCCGGCGGCACGGCTCGAGCACCGCGCTGTGCTCGACGGCGGTGGTGATGATGTGCCGCCCGGCGCGGCGGTTCTGATGCGCGGCAAGGCGGAGCGCCCAGTTGTTGCTCTCCGTGCCGCAGGAGGTGAAGTACAGCTCGTCCGCCTTGCAGCCGAGCGCGGCGGCGATCACCGCGCGGTCGCTCTCCAGCCGCTTTTTCGCGGCGGCGCCGTAGGGATACTGCGAGCTGGGGTTGCCGCTGCCATTCAGCAGCACGTCGTACATCGTGTCCGCCACCTCGCGCGCGACGGGCGTGGTGGCGGCATGGTCGAGATAGATCATAGCGAAGCATTCCTCTCTTTGCACTTGCAATCAGGCGAAAACATGATATGATTATAGGCGGAAAAACAGCGAAAAGCAAGGAGAAAGCATGAAGATCGCGATTTACACCCTTGGCTGCAAGGTGAACCAGTACGAAACGCAGGCGATGGAGCGGGAGCTGACCGCGCGCGGGCACGAGCTGGTGGACTTCGAGTCGCCCGCCGACGCCTACGTCGTCAACACCTGCTCGGTCACGGCGGTGAGCGACAAGAAGTCGCGCCAGATGATCCGCCGCGCGAAAAAGAACAACCCCGCCGCCGTGGTCGCCGCCTGCGGCTGCTACGTGCAGACGCACGAGGAGGAGGCGAAGCGCCTCGGCATCGACCTCCTGATGGGCACGAACGACCGCGCGAGGTTCCTCGACTTATTGGAGGAAACGGCGAAAACGCGCGAAGCCGTTGCCGACGTTGACGACGCGCTGCGCCGCCGCGCGTTCGAGGTGCTGCCCGCCGGCGGCCTGACGAACCGCACCCGCGCGATGCTCAAGGTCGAGGACGGCTGCGTGAATTTCTGCACCTACTGCATCATTCCCTACGCGCGCGGCCCCGTGCGCTCGCTGCCGA
>CAVKBJ010000159.1:1476-14212 GCA_963654505.1 Lachnospiraceae bacterium | reverse complement strand
GTGACAAGACTCAGTTCATCGTTATCACCCACCGCCGCGGCACGATGGAGGCTGCCGACGTGCTTTACGGCGTGACCATGCAGGAGCGCGGCGTGAGCAAGGTGCTGACGATTAACATGAACGATATGGCCAGGGAATTGAACATCAAGGGGTAAGACGATGGGTATTTTTGCAAGGATCAAAAAGGCGTGGTACGACAGCATCGTTTGGGAGACGATCGACGAGGATTTTTACGACGAGCTGGAGGAGAGCCTCATCATGGCCGACCTCGGCGCGTCGGTCGCGGCGGACGCCGTAAAGCAGCTGCGCAAGGCCGTATATGAAAAGAGCATTCAGCGGGGCGACGATGTCAAGCAGGCGCTGCGCGACATTTTGGAAAAGAAGCTCGAGGTTGGCGATACCTCGCTCGACCTATCCACCAGCCCGAGCGTCGTGCTTGTTATCGGCGTGAACGGTGTGGGCAAGACCACGAGCATCGGCAAGCTCGCGCACCTTTACAAGGAGCAGGGCAGGCGTGTGCTGCTGTGCGCGGCGGACACCTTCCGCGCGGCGGCGGCGGATCAGCTTGAAATATGGGCGGAGCGCGCGGGCGTGGAGATCGTGCGCAGCAAGGAGGGCGCCGATCCCGGCGCGGTGCTCTTTGACTCGCTCGCCGCGGCGAAAGCGAGAAGCGTGGACGTGGTGTTCTGCGACACGGCGGGCCGCCTGCACAACAAGGCGAACCTGATGCAGGAGCTGGCCAAGCTCCGCAAGATCATCGACCGCGAACTGCCCGACGCCTCGAAGGAGACGCTGCTCGTGCTCGACGCGACGACGGGGCAGAACGGCTTGCAGCAGGCGAAGGTGTTCCGCGAGACGGCGGGCCTGACCGGCATCATTCTCACGAAGCTCGACGGCACGGCCAAGGGCGGCATCTGCGTCGCTATCGCGCAGGAGTTGGGCGTGCCGGTGAAATTCGTCGGGCTGGGCGAGGGCATCGACGACCTGCGCCCCTTCGACGCGAAAGAGTATGTGAACGCGCTCATCTGAGCGGAAAATAAGACCGGCGGGAGGTGCGGTATGGAGATCACGAATATCTGCCCCTATTGCGGAAAGGAAATGAAGGACGGCGCGCTCCCTACGTATAAATCCCCGATTCGGTGGTGTCCGAGCAACGGGCGCGGCTGCATCGTAGAGGGAGAATACGTTACGCTGAGCAATATGCCTTTTATCGGAAGCGCCTATGCGCCCGCGCACTACTGCGAGGGCTGCGGCGTGGTGATCGTCCCCGTGCCGGATCAGGAGGAAGTAAAGGACGGCCTGACGAAGGCGCTCGAGCGGCTCGGCAAGGGACTGGAGAGCACGTTCGGCGCGCTGGGCGACAAGCTGGACAAGGCGGCGGAGCGCCGCGAGGAGGAGCAGGCTGCGCGAAAGAGAGAAGAAAGACGGAAAAAGGACCCGTGGGAGGTATAGCATGAAGCTGGTATTGGCGACGCAGAACCCAAAGAAATTAAAGGAAATGAACGAGATCCTCAGCCATCTCGGCGTGGAGGTCGTGAGCGAGGCGGAGCTGGGCGTGAAGGTCGAGGTCGAGGAGACCGGCGAGACCTTCACCGACAACGCGCGCCTGAAAGCGGAGGCGGTGATGCGGGCGACCGGCCTGCCCGCCGTAGCGGACGACTCCGGCCTGTGCGTGGACGCGATGAGCGGCGGCCCGGGCGTGTACAGCGCGCGCTTCGGCGGCGAGGGACTGGACGACAGGGGGCGCTACACGCTGCTCCTTGAGATGCTGCGCGGGCAGACGAATCGCGCCGCGCACTTCCACACCTCCATCGTCTGCGCGTTCCCGAACGGAGACGAGCTGGTGTGCGAGGGCGAGTGCCCTGGCACCATCGCGTTCGCGCCGATGGGCGAGGGCGGCTTCGGCTACGACCCCGTGTTCTTCGTGCCGGAGCTGCGAAAGACCTTCGGTCAGCTCACGACGGAGGAGAAGGCCGCCGTCTCGCACCGGGGCAAGGCGCTGCGCGCCTTCGCCGCGGCGCTCGACGATTATCTGAAAGGAAACAAATAAATGGAACTGACCGGAAAGCAGCGCGCCCAGCTGCGCGCAATGGCGAACGAGCTGGAGCCGATCGTCCACATCGGAAAGGACGGAATCGGCGAGAACCTCGTCAAGCAGGCGAACGACGCGCTTGAAGCGCGCGAGCTGATCAAGTGCCGTGTGCTCGACAACAGTATGCTCACGGCGCGCGAGGCCTGCGACGAGCTGAGCAGGCTCACCCGCGCCGAGCAGGTGCAGGTGATCGGCACGAAGTTCGTGCTCTACCGCGAGACGCACGCGAAGCCCAGGGAAAAACGCATCGCACTCGTGAAGGACAAGAAGAAAAAGACCGTTTGAGACGGTAAAGAGGTTATTTCATTGAAGATCGGAATTTACGGCGGCAGCTTCAACCCGCCGCATTTGGGACATCTGGCCGCGGCGGAGAGCGCGGTGTACTATTTGCAGCTCGACCGGCTTTTTCTGATCCCCGCCGGCATCCCGCCGCACAAGCAGTTTTCCGCCGACGCGCCCTCGGGGGCGCACCGTCTCGCGATGACGCGGCTGATGGGCGGACAGATCGAGCTGGACACGGGGATACCTGTCGAGGTCTCCGACATGGAGCTGACGCGCGCGGGAAAGAGCTACACCGCCGACACCGTGCGGCTGCTGTACGAGCAGTACCCCGACGCGGAGCTGTGGCTGCTGATGGGGACGGATATGTTCCTTACCTTCCACCTCTGGCACGCGCCGGAGGAGATCGTGCGCTGCGCGGGGCTTTGCGCCTTCGGCCGCGCGGAGAAGGACGGCGAGGAGGTTTTTGCCCCGCAGAGGGCGTTCCTCGGCGAGAAATTCCCGGGATGCCGCATCGTGACGATGACGCTCGCGAATCTCGTCGAGGTCTCCTCGACCGAACTGCGCGCGGGCATGACGGATGGCATGGGCGAAAGACTGCTCGCCCCGCAGGTTTACGGCTACATCCTACGCGAGCATCTGTACGGAACAAATCTGGATCTCAAGCATCTGACCATACGGCAGCTTAGGCCCATTGCCCTGAGCTATCTCAAGGCCAGGCGCTGCGGCCACGTGCTCGGCACAGCGGCGACGGCGGTGAAGCTCGCGGAGAAGTACGGCGCGGACGTTCACCGCGCGGAGGTCGCGGGATTGCTGCACGACTGCACGAAAAAGCTCTCAATGGACGAGCAGCTCGCGCTGTGCGAAAGGTACGGCATCGTGCTCGACGAGCTGGAGAAAAAGGCGCTCAAGCTCCTGCACGCCAAGACCGGCGCGGCGCTCGCACGTGACGTGTTCGGCGTGGACGACGAGGTCTATAACGCGATCCTCTGGCACACGACCGGAAAGCCGGACATGACGGTGCTGGAGAAGGTGATCTACCTTGCGGACTTTATCGAGCCGACGCGCGATTTTCCGGGTGTGGACACGCTGCGCGAGGCGGTGTGGCAGGATCTCGACCGCGGGCTTCTGATGGGCCTTGAAATGACGGTCGAGGAGATGGAGGAGATGGGAAATCCCATCCATGTCAATACGCTCAGGGCACGCGATTATCTGAAAGGGAAAGCAAATGAAGGGAAAGCGTGAAGCTGGCGGCAGCTTCAAATTTGAACAGCTCGACGCGCTGCGCTCCCGCGTGGACGCAGCCTTTGACGAGCACGGCGATGCGGCGTGGGAGCAGATACGGGGGCTTTTCGCCCGGCCGTGGCGGCTGGTTTTAGGCTTGCTGGCGGTCGTGCTGCTCATCGGCATCATAGCGGCCGGCAGCTATCTTTTGAAGATTCGCGCGCCGGAGCTGCCGAATAAGGACGCCGACACGCAGGACGCAGAGCAGACCGACGCCGATCTGGGCTACGGCGACGGGGTGCGCCCGCGCGTGAGCGGCGAGCGCAAGAGCAAGGACTTCTACACCGTGCTCGTGCTGGGCCGCGATACGGGCGGCGGCGGCAACACTGACACGATGCTGCTCGCAAGCTACGACGTGACCAACCAGAAGGCCACGGTCATGTCCATCCCGCGCGACACGATGGTCAACGTCTCGTGGGACATCAAGCGCATCAACTCCGTCTACAACTACTACGGCGGGGGAGAGAAGGGCATCAAGGCGCTCTATAAGGAGATATCTCAGCTCGTCGGCTTTGAGCCGGACTATCAGGTCATCGTCGAGTGGGACGCCGTGGGCGCGATCGTGGACGCTATGGGCGGCGTTTATTTCGACGTGCCGATGAACATGAATTACGACGACCCCTATCAGAATCTGTATATCCATCAGACCGCGGGCTACCGCAAGCTCTCGGGCGATGACGCGATGCAGGTGCTGCGCTACCGCAAGGATAACCCCGACCCCGTGACGGGGAAGGTCCGCGGCTACGACGAGGGCGACCTCGGCCGCATCAAGACGCAGCAGGCGCTTTTGAAGGCGATGATCGAGCAGCTTTTGCAGCTCAAGAACGTGACGAAGATCGGTGCGTTTGCCACGGCGGTGAAGGAAAACGTCACCTCCGACCTGACGTTTGAGGAAATGCTGTGGTTCGGCAAGCAGGCGGTCTTTGGCGGGCTGAAAATTGACGACGTGAGCTTCGTCACCATGCCGAGCACGGCGCTGTACGCATACAGCCGCAGCTACGGGAACGCGCAGTCTTACGTGCTCCCGAACGCGCAGGAGCTGCTGGATCTGGTGAACAATGAGCTCAGCCCGTTCGTTGAGAAGTTCACCATGCGCGACCTCGACATCATGTCGATCAATTCCGACGGCTCGCTATCCTCCTCCACCGGACGGGTGGAGGACAGCAAAGCGGCGGCCGCGCCGCCGGTGCAGGTCGATCGGTACACCGGTAATA
The DNA here is from genome assembly GCA_963654505.1 of Lachnospiraceae bacterium. Classification (GTDB taxonomy): domain Bacteria; phylum Bacillota; class Clostridia; order Oscillospirales; family Oscillospiraceae; genus Hominicoprocola. Next base: position 9,343 of record CAVKBJ010000159.1, on the reverse strand, counting down.
TTACGAGATCGACGAAAGAGGAAACGGGAGAGACGGACGGAAACGGGGAAAACGATCCGCCGGCTGAGGCGACTGCGGGAAGTCTGACGGTCATCGGCGAGGCGATGGGAAACGAATAAGCTTGAAAGGGAAAAGGAAATGGTAAACGCAAAGGAAATGGCGCTCGCGGCAGCCAAGGCGCTCGACAGCAAGAAGGGCCGCGACATCAAGGTGCTGGAGATCGACAAGATCACCACGCTCTCGGATTATTTTGTTATCTGCTCCGGCGGCAGCAACACGCAGATCAACGCGTTGTGCGACGAGGTGGAAAAGGAACTCGACCAGCTCGGCGAGAAGCCTCTCCACCGCGAGGGCTATCGCGGCGGCACATGGGTGCTGCTCGACTACGGCTGCATCACCGTCCATGTTTTCAGTGAGGAAGCCCGCGCGTTTTACAGCCTTGAGCGCCTGTGGAACGATGGGCATGAACTGAATCTTTCCAGCGTGCTGACGCCTGATGCGGCGAAGTGAGCGCCCGAAGAAAAGAAAATACTGCACAGCAGAGCAAATAGAAGGAGAAAATGATGAAGTACGATTTTGAAGCCATTGAAAAAAAGTGGCAGGAGCGCTGGGAGGAGACAAAGCCCTACGCCGCCGTGACGGGGGACAAGCGTCCGAAGTTCTACGGCCTGATCGAGTTCCCTTATCCCTCCGCCGCCGGTCTGCACGTCGGCCATCCGCGCCCCTTCACGGCGATGGACATTATCTGCCGCAAAAAGCGGATGCAGGGCTACAATGTCCTCAACCCCATCGGCTTTGACGCTTTCGGCCTGCCGACTGAGAACTTCGCCATCAAGAACCATATCCACCCCGCCATCATCACGCAGCAGAACATCAAAAACTTCACCCGTCAGCTCAAGATGCTCGGCTACGGCTTCGACTGGGATCGCGTGGTGGACACCACCGACCCGCAGTACTACAAGTGGACGCAGTGGATCTTCTTGCAGATGTTCAAGCGCGGCCTTGCCTACAAGACCACCATGCCCGTCAACTGGTGTACGAGCTGCAAGTGTGTGCTGGCGAACGAGGAGGTCGTCGAGGGCGTGTGCGAGCGCTGCGGCGCGCCGGTCGTCCGCAAGGAGAAGAGCCAGTGGATGCTCGCCATCACGAAGTACGCCGACAGGCTTATCGACGATCTGGACGAGGTGGACTACATCGAGCGCGTCAAGACCCAGCAGCGCAACTGGATCGGTCGCTCCACCGGTACGGAGATCACGTTCAAGACCAACACGCCGGACGAGATCACCGTGTACACCACGCGCGTCGATACGCTCTTCGGCGTGACCTATACCGTCATTTCGCCCGAGCACCCGCTTCTCAGGAAGTGGAAGCCGCTCATCAAAAACTGGGACGCGGTCGCGGCCTATCAGGACGCCGCCGCCCGCAAGAGCGATTTCGAGCGCGGAGAACTCAATAAGGAGAAGACCGGCGTGCGGCTCGACGGCATCGAGGTCGTCAACCCCGCCAACGGCGCGGTCGTGCCGATGTTCGTCTCCGACTACGTGCTCATGGGCTACGGCACCGGCATCGTCATGGGCGTGCCGGGCCACGACCAGCGCGACTGGGACTTTGCAACGGCTTTCGGTCTGCCCATCGTCGAGGTCGTCGAGGGCGGCGACATCACGAAGGAGGCGTTTACCCTCAAGGACGATACCGGCATCATGGTCAACTCCGGTTTCCTCAACGGCATGACCGTCAAGCAGGCGATTCCCGCGATGAAGCAGTACGCCGTCGAGCAGGGCTGGGGGAAGGAGAAAGTCAATTACAAGCTGCGCGACTGGGTTTTCTCCCGTCAGCGCTACTGGGGCGAGCCGATCCCCATCGTCAACTGCCCGAAGTGCGGCTATGTGCCCGTTCCGGAGGAGGAGCTGCCGCTCGTGCTGCCGCAGGTCGAGAGCTACGAGCCGACCGACGATGGCGAGAGCCCCATCTCCAAGATGACCGACTGGGTGAACACCAAGTGCCCCAAGTGCGGCGGTGACGCCAAACGCGAGACGGACACCATGCCTCAGTGGGCAGGCTCGAGCTGGTACTTCCTGCGCTATATGGACCCGAAGAACGACCGTGAGCTTGTCTCCCACGAGGCGGAGAATTACTGGGGCCCCGTGGACTGGTACAACGGCGGCATGGAGCATACCACGCTCCATCTGCTCTACTCCCGCTTCTGGCACAAGTTCCTCTATGACATCGGCGTGGTGCATACGAAGGAGCCTTACGCCAAGCGCACGAGCCACGGCATGATCCTCGGTCAGAACCCGCACTACGTCGGCAATGCCAAGACCGAGGAGGAGAAGGAGGCCCTCATCGCCAAGTACGGCAATCAGGCGCTCCGTCCGGCGGTGAAGATGTCGAAGTCCCTCGGCAACGTCGTCAACCCAGACGACGTGGTCAAGGCCTACGGCGCGGACACGATGCGCCTTTATATCATGTTCATCGGCGACTTTGAGAAGGTCGCGACATGGTCGGACGACGCGGTGAAGGGCTGCAAGCGCTTCCTCGACCGCGTGTGGAACCTCGCGGACATGGCGAGCGCGGACAAGGCTGTTTCCGAGAAGAACGAGCCGATCATCCACAAGACCATCAAGAAGGTCACAGACGACATCGACACGCTCAAGATGAACACCGCCATCGCGGCGCTCATGACGATGGTCAACGAGTTCTACGCCAACGGCCTCACCCGCGGCGATCTTGAAGCGCTGCTGCTCATGCTCTCTCCCTTCGCGCCGCACATGGTCGAGGAGCTATGGGAGCAGATCGGCTGCGCCGCCGAGTACGGCAAAATGGCCATGCAGATGCCGTGGCCGGAGTACGACGAGGCCAAGACCGTCGCCGCCCACGTCGAGATGGCCGTGCAGGTGAACGGCAAGCTCAAGGGCACCGTCACCGTGGCGATGGACAGCGAGCAGGATACCGTCGTCGAGGCGGCAAAGCAGGTCGAGAAGATCGCCAAGGCGCTCGACGGGATGCAGGTCGCCAAGGTCATTTTTGTCAAAAATAAGCTCATCAACCTGATTGTCGGTAAAGTAAAGGTTATCTAAATATCGATGATTTGATTTTATTTATTGATAGATAGGGATGAGCAAAACTCTAATTTTCTCACAAGGGAATACAGCATATGGTGCTGCAAAGCTGATTTTTAGGCAACATACTGTGCACCTGCTTTGCAAAATATGTGTTTTGCTCATGGCTATATTGATAGCTGGAAGAAGGTGACAAGCACGGAAATCTATTTTGAACCCGTCAATCTAAAATAGTGGAATATGTTTGAGATGGTTTCTGGAATAGGACATATCGAAGCATTTCTTGCAACGAAAAACATGAAAGTGGGGGCATTGTTTTACTTTATGTTGGAAAACAGGTTTCCACAGTTAGAAGTAGAGTGTACGCATATGGGTTCATTGTCGAACCACCTGCTATTTATCTCGGTAACCAAGAAGAACAGTGCTATGGAAACCTTGCTGTTATGGTAAGAATTGCTTGGATTGAACGAGTTGTACCATTGATGAATGAGAGTGAGTGCAAGAAAGTATTTACTCAGTTTAGGAGTGTCCACCGAGTAAATGGGATATATTTCGACAGAATTTTAAAGATGATTAATCAATAGGAAATATATTGACAAGATTACTCTTTGATAGAATCGAAAACTCTGCCCGCAAAAAAGGGATTGAACCGAAAACAAAATGGTGCTATAATGAAGACAATACATTTTGCTTTGTGAAAAAGGAGGAGTCCTTATGATCATTACCGTTGGAAGACAGTACGGAAGCGGCGGCCGCGAGATCGGCACGGCGCTGGCAAATAAGCTCGGCATCGCGTATTATGACGATATGCTGCTCAAGGCGGCGGCGGAGGAGAGCGGGCTTTGCGAGGAGCTGTTCCACAGCTTCGACGAGCGCCCCAAGAGCTTTCTCTATTCTATTGCAATGGATCCGTACTCCTTCACCATGCACCACGTGACGCCCAAGGGCAGCATCGAGCAGCAGGTCTATCTTGCGACCTATGACACCATCAAAAAGCTCGCGGACAAGGGACCCTGCGTCCTCATCGGCCGCTGCGCGGACTACGCGCTCAAGGATCGCGACGACGTGGTCAACCTTTTCATCTCTGCGCCGCTCGACAACCGCATCAAGCGCGTGGCCGCGCGCAACAACATCTCCGAGGCGGAGGCGAAGGAGCGCATCAAGAAGACGGATAAATCCCGCGCGTCGTACTATAACTACTACTCCTCGAAGGACTGGGGCGAGGCCAAGAGCTACGATCTGTGCATCGACTCGTCGCTCCTCGGCATCGAGGGGACGGTCACGCTGCTCGAGGAGCTGATACGGCTCAAGGGCATGAAGTAAAAAGACAGAGAAAAAGGAGCTTCGCGCCGGTCGCGCGAAGCTCCTTTCTTGTTGACGGCTCACTTGTCCTCTTCCAGCTTTTCAAGCCCTGCGCGCAGTGTGTTGAATGCGGCGGGGAGAGTGGAAACGCTGTTTTCGGCGCGCCGAAGCTCGCCGGTCACGCTGATGCAGGTGTTGCTGAGCGTCGCAAGGACGGTATCGCATTGCGCGCGGCATTCGCCGATGGCGGCGGCGAGCCGCGCACGGACGCTGCGCTCATATTCCTCGGCGCGCTGATGGGCGTCCAGCTCAATGCCAGCGAGATGCTCCTTGACGGTGGAATACTGCTCGGCCATCGGGCGGAACGAAGCGCTCTCGGCCCGCAGAGAGGCATTCTCCGCGCGCAGTGTTGCAAGTTCCTCGCGCATGACCTCTGCCTCCGCACGGAGAATCGACAAGTCATTGTTTGCCGAATCGAGAGAGGCGCGGGCATCCGTGAGATTGTTGGTCGCTCTTTCCAGCCGTTCCTTGAGCTTGGACTTTTCGTTTTCGGCGCAGTCGAGCTGAACGCGGAGTTTATCCTCCTGCGCGCAGAGCTTGTCAATGTCGCTTTCCAGCGATTCAATGCGCGCGGTGCTTTCCGCCGAGGTCTTTTTGATATAGTCAATGACGTCTTCACGGTTGAAGCCGCCGAACAGGGAACCCTTAAAGGTATTGTTTTCCATCCTGAATCCCACCTTATCCATACTCTTTCGATAGTGTAGCACAGTTTTCGCCCGATGACAAGCAGAAAAAGGAGACAGATCGTATCTGTCTCCTTTGGCGGGCGATTTACTTCTCTACGATGACTTTCTGCGCGTTCTTTTCGCGGATCGCGCCGTAGATGCGGGCGATGATCTCGTCGGGCGCGCCCTTGATCTGCTCACCGGTGACCATGTCCTTGCAGGTGACGACGCCGGAGGCGACCTCGTCCTCGCCGAGGAAGAGAACATAGGGGATCTTCGTCTTGTCGGCGTAGTTCATCTTGGCCTTGAATTTCTTGTTCTCGGTGTAGAGCTGGGCGCGCAGGCCGCAATCGCGCAGCTTGGTGGCGAGCGAAACGGCGAAGCTCAGATCCTCCGTCATCGGCAGGAGCAGCACGTCCGTGGGCGCGGTGTTGATCTCGTCGTTCAGCAGCCCTTGCTCGCCGAGGACGTAGAACAGGCGCGTCACGCCGATGGAGATGCCGACGCCGGGCAGAGAACGGTCGGTATAATACTCGGCAAGGTTGTCAAAGCGGCCGCCGGAGCAGACCGAGCCGATCTGCGGATAGTCGAGCAGAGCGGTCTCGTAGACCGTGCCGGTATAGTAGTCGAGGCCGCGGGCGATGGTCAGGTCGACCTTGAAATTCTCCTGCGCGACGCCGAAGCCGCCGAGGTATTTGATGACGGTGGAAAGCTCCTCATAGCCGCGGTCGAACAGCTCGTCACGGCCGCAGTAGCCCTTGAGGGAGGCGAGCACCTCTTCGTTCGTGCCGGAGATGGCAATGAACCTGAGGATCTCGTCCGCCTGCTCGTTCGTGAGCTTGACGTCGTCTACGAGGATTGCGCGTACCATGTCTGGGCCAATCTTCTCGATCTTGTCCACAGTGCGCATGATCTCGCCGCTCTGCTCCGTGAGACCGAGCATGGAGTAGAAGCCGTTGAGCACGCGGCGGTTGTTGATGCGGATCTGGAAGCGCTTGAGTCCGAGCGCGGTGAATACGTCGTAGATGATGGCGGGAATCTCCGCGTCGTTCATGATGTCCAGCTCGCCGTCGCCGATGACGTCGATATCCGCCTGATAGAACTCACGGAAGCGGCCGCGCTGGGCGCGCTCGCCGCGGTAGACCTTGCCGATCTGAAAGCGGCGGAAGGGGAAGGCCAGTTCGTTGTAGTGCAGGGCGACGAACTTTGCCAGCGGCACGGTGAGGTCGAAACGCAGGGAAAGGTCGTTGTCGCCCTTGGTGAAGCGGTAGATCTGCTTTTCCGTCTCGCCACCGCCCTTGGCGAGCAGAATCTCGCTCGCCTCGATGACGGGCGTGTCGAGCGGGGTGAAGCCGTAGCGGGCGTAGGTGGTGCGCAGGATCTCCATGATGCGCTCCATCTGCTGCTGCTGGGCGGGCAGAAGCTCCATAAAGCCTGAAAGGGTGCGGGGTTTGATTCGTTCCATCTTTATCTTCCTCCGTATTGTCGTTGTAGACGAATGTGCCAAAATCTATGATAAGCCATTGTACAAGTTTACAAAGAAAATGTCAAGCCCTGTTTGCTTATAGAGTATCACAACAGCACATTAGCACGCGAAAGAAACGGAGAAGCAGCGCATTGACAGTTGCGTTTCGCGCGAAAGGGGGATATAATAGCGGCATTACCGAACAGGAGAAGTCTATGATCGATTATTTTTCCTATACCCTCGACGCCGACGCCATCCGCGCCATCAGCAGCATCGGCCTCGCTCATCTCGGCGACGCCGTGTACGAGCTGCTTGTGCGCACCTACCTCTGCGCGCACGGCAAGGCGACCGGCAAGGGTCTGCATCGCGCGACGGTGGAGCTGGTTCGCGCGCCGAAGCAGGCGGAGCTTGCCGACCTGATTGCCAACTGGCTGACCGAAGAGGAGCATGATGTGTTTCGCCGCGGGCGCAACGCCAACGTCCACACCATCCCTCGCAGCGCCGACCGCGCGCAGTATCAGAAGGCCACGGCGCTTGAGGCGCTTCTCGGCTGGCTCTATCTGCAGGGGCGGCACGAGCGCATCAACGAACTGTTTAATTTGATGATGGAGGCCAACGATGCCGCTTGACGCGATCTGCCTGCGGGCACTGACAAATGAATTGAGGGAACGGCTTTTGGGCGCGCGTATTGACAAGGTGCAACAGCCCGCACGCGACCAGATCGTGCTGCTCCTGCGCGGCGATCTGCGTCTGCTCATCAACGCAGGGCCGAATCAGCCGCGCGTGCAGCTGACAAAGGTCCTGCGTGAAAATCCCGCCGAGCCGCCGATGTTCTGTATGCTGCTGCGCAAGCACCTCGTCGGCGGGCGCATCACGGAAATCGAGCAGAGCGGACTGGAGCGCGTCGTGACCTTCACGATCCGCAATGTGAACGAGCTGGGCGAGTCCGGCACGAAGAAGCTGGTGCTCGAAGCGATGGGGCGTCGTTCGAACCTCGTCCTGCTCGACGGGGACGGCCACATTTTAGACTGTATGCGCCGCGTGGAGTTTGATGCCTCCGGGGCGCGGGCGCTTCTGCCGGGGCTGTTCTATCAGCTCCCGGCGCCGCTCGGGAAGCTATCACTGCTCGACGATCCCACGGGCGCGGTTGAGCTTGCCCGCCGCGGCGGGGGAGCGGAGGAGACAGTCGAACGCTTTCTGCTCGACCGCTACCTCGGCATTTCGCCGCTCATCGCGCGCGAGCTTTCCCGGCGCGCCTTCGGCGCGGCGGACGCCCGCTTCGGGGCCGATGCCGCGGGCCGCGAACGCCTTGCCAC
>CAVKBJ010000159.1:0-1466 GCA_963654505.1 Lachnospiraceae bacterium | reverse complement strand
ATGCTGTGCAGGAAAATCACTTTACACCAGCTATGCTCTCGCGTGAGGGCAAGCCGACGGACTTCACCTACTGTCCCGTTACGCAGTACGGGAGCGAAACGGAGCAGACGGTGTTCCCGACTTTCTCCGCGCTGCTCGACGCCTTCTATACCGAGCGCGACCGGCAGGAGGCCGCGCAGCGCCGTGGCCGTGAGCTGACGCGCACGGTGAACTCCGCGCATGAGCGCGTGGTGCGCAAGCTCGGTATGCTTGAAAAGGAGTATGCCGCCTCGCGGGAGCGCGATACGCTGCGGCTCTACGGCGACCTCATTACCGCGAACCTCTACCGCATGGAGCGCGGTAGCGCGCGGCTGAGAGCTCAGAATTATTATGACGAGAACGGCGCGGAGATCGACATTCCGCTCAATCCGCTGCTCACGCCGCAGCAGAACGCGGCGAAGTACTACAAGCGCTACACCAAGGCCAAGACCGCCGAAAAGCATCTGCGCGAGCAGATCGACAAGGCAATTGCCGAGCGCGACTATCTGGAGAGCGTGCAGGGCGAGATCGCGCTTGCGCGGACCGAGCCGGAGTTTGCCGAGCTGCGCCGCGAATTGCAGACGACCGGCTATCTCCGCCGCAGCGGGAAGGAGAAGAAGGGCCGCGACAAGCCCATCGCCCCGCGCGAGTTCCGTTCGACGAGCGGGCTGCGTATCCTCGTCGGCCGCAGCAACGTGCAGAACGATGCGCTCACGCGCAAAGCGGACAAGCGCGACCTCTGGCTCCACACGCAGAAGATCCACGGCAGCCACGTCATCCTCTGCACCGAGGGCGGCGCATACGACGACGAGAGTCTGCGCGAGGCCGCGCAGCTCGCGGCGTACTACTCGCAGGCACAAGGCGGCGGCAATGTGCCCGTGGACTATACGAGTGTGAAATTCGTCAAAAAGCCGGCGAACGCGCGGCCCGGCATGGTGGTTTACGAGACCTATCGCACCGTCTATGTTACACCTGACGAGGAGACTGTTCGGCGGCTCGACGGGAAAAATAAGTAAAAAAAGAGGGCAAGTGCCCCCAATATCATTAAGTTAAGCAAAGGTGTTCGTAAAACAGGTTTAGACCGAAATGAGCATCTGTCAGGCAAGGTTGGAAAAATAGCGCCGCTGAAAACCTGCTAAAAAGTCAAGTCCTAATTAAAAGAAAAGTTGTAGGCAGAAAAAGAGTATAGCAAAGCGGAGACAGCAAAGTGAATCGCTTGACCGCCTCAAATAAAGTATTGGAGATCTCAGCGCATTCTATTGCTGACAAGCTGCGGTAGAGTTCCGTGACCTTACCATGATAGATCCGAAGGAACTTATTCAAGCCTGCCACCATGGCAAGTTTACCGCATTTCCCTTCACTGCGTTTTTTCTTAATGAATGTAAAAATCGGATCGTTTGCCGGTTTGTGCATCACATAGCTCTGCATGACTTCGTACCCGGTCTTAC
>CAVKBJ010000158.1:0-2104 GCA_963654505.1 Lachnospiraceae bacterium | reverse complement strand
GCCGTGGACGGTGTGGAGCACCTCGGGGTGGAACTGCACGCCGTAGAGCTTCCTGTCCGCGTTCTCGATGGCGGCATAGGCGCAGCCGGCGGTGTGCGCGACGGCGCGGAAGCCCGGGGAGAGCCGCTCGACCTCGACGCCGTGGCTCATCCAGCAGATGCTCGTCGGCTCGACGCCGTCAAAGAGCGGGCTCGTGCCGTCGTGCGTCAGCTCGACCTTGCCGTACTCGCGCACCTCTGCCTTGCGGCAGGCGCCGCCAAGCTGGTGGATCATGAGCTGCTGGCCGTAGCAGATGCCGAGAATGGGCAGGCCCAGAGAGAAGATGGCGTTGTCGAGCGCGGGGGCGTTCGGCTCGAACACGGTCGCGGGCCCGCCGGTGAAAATGATGGCGGCGGGGCCGAAGGCGCGGATCTCGTCCATCGACATCGTGTAGGGTTTGATCTCGCAGTAAACGCCGCACTCACGCACGCGCCGCGCGACGAGCAGATTGTACTGCCCGCCGAAATCCAAAACCAGTACCTTTTTCATCTCAGTCCTCCTCCCGGAAAATGATGCCGTTCTCGTCAGCCTGCTCGATGACCGCGAGCGCCTTGTAGGGAATGCCGGAGGCGCGGAACCTGTCGCCGCCGCCCTGGAAGCCCTTCTCGACCGCCACGCCGATGCCCTCGAGCGTCGCGCCCGCGGCGTTGACAAGATCGACAAGGCCCTGCATCGCGTAGCCCTTGGCCATGAAGTCGTCGATGATGAGCACATGGTCGTCCGCGCTCAACCACTCGTGGCTGACGATCAGCGTGACCTTTTTCTTGTAGGTATATGAAAAGACCTCGCTTTGGTACAATCCGCCCTCGATGTTGTCGCTTTTCGCCTTTTTGGCGAACAGCATGGGAACACCGTATTTGTGGGCGCAGATCGTCGCCAGAGCGATGCCGCTTGCCTCCGCTGTTAAAACCATGGTGATCTTGCTGACGTCAAAATACTTTTCAAACTCCTCCGCGATCGCCTCGAGCAGCTTCGTATCGACGCGGTGGTTGAGAAAGCCGTCGACCTTGATGATGTTGCCGGGCAGCACCCTGCCTTCGCGGCGGATGCGCTCTTTGAGCAGTTCCATGGGACCGTCCTCCTGTCGTATGATCTGTGTGCGCGTGCTATGAACATTATTATAGACATTGTACCTCATTACGGGGTGTTTGCGCAAGGGAAACAGACCTGCGGAGAAGCCGAAAAAGCAGAGAGAAAAGCGCCCGAAAGCGGGCGCTTTTTGTAGTTTATGCACAATTTGTGGGAGAAAAGTTCAGCCCGGCCGGTCAAAGACCTCGGTGGAGCGCTCCGGAGGCGTGTCCACGTCGGTATACCTCTCCGTATCGCGCTGCGCGAGGTACAGCCCGCCCTTGCCGTCGGGACGGTAGGTGTCGGTGTAGTACTCGGTCCCGCTGTGCCACTGGCAGATGCACGCCTTGTTCTCCTCGTCGATCTCCATCTGATAGGTCCAGCTCCCGTAGGGCTTGAAGCCGCCTGCCTCCGCGTCGTAGAACCAGTAGTAATAGGGTAGATTGTAGGCGGGCGTATCGATCTGTAAGCCGATGTCCTCATAGCCGTCGAAGTTGTAGTCACCGAACACAAGGCCGCCGTCCTCCGTCCAGCTGTTCGTGTAGCCGCCGGCGCACCACACGTCGTCGGCAATGTCGGAGGCGAGAAGGTTTTCCTCCCTCCCGTCGTCCCAAAGAATACAGACGCGGCTCACGCCGTAGTCGTACTCGCCGTTTGACCGGCCGTAGAGTTGAACCGTCGCCGTTTCGCCCTCGTCGCAGAGGACGAAGGGCCACTCGTAGAGCAGTATGTCGTCCGCGTGCAGGGCGAGCCATTCCGCGGGAAGGGCAGCCTCCGCGGGGGCGGCGGCTGCGTCGGGCGTTTCTTCGGCGGATTTTTCGATGGTTTCTTCGGGGGCTTCAGGGGCCTCCGAGGTGTCGGTGGGCTGCTTTTCACCGCAGGCGGCAAGTGCCAGCGCAAGCGCCGCGGCAAGCAGCAGCGCGGTAAGCTTCTTTTTCATGGGTATAATCCGCCTTTCTGCGAAAGGCACCGACGGGGTTATGAAACCTGCGGTCTT
>CAVKBJ010000157.1:0-8089 GCA_963654505.1 Lachnospiraceae bacterium | reverse complement strand
GCGGAAAGCAATGCTGGAATTGGCGAAGGCAATGCAGGAGATGACCTGTGACCATCCGGAAGTAGAGCAAATGATTTGGGACCTATCACAGCGGCTCGGCCAGATCAGCGGCAAGAAAACCTACGGATATCTTCCAAAGCCCATGAAGAAGCTGGTGGATGAGATCGTAGACCAGATGGTGCGCCTGCCCACTGTGGATGCGTGCTACCAAACGTGGTGGGAGCTGCAATGTCAGGTGGCGGATTACTACTCCGAGGAGAAGAAACGGATACGTCCGCCGTTGTCTCAGCAGAAAGAGTTCCGACAGATCAAGAACGCAGTTATCAAAGAGGCGGAGCATATCCGTATGAACAAAATCTCCTTCGAGGACACGGAGATGCAGGATGACGGGGAACGAATCAGCACCTATGACATGAGCTATGAGTGTCAAGAACTGCAAAGCGTGGCGAACGATGAGAGTTACCCTCTGGGGAGACGGGATGAAGCCGCGGAGCAGCTGGAGCAGCTTGCGGATACAGGCGATGCTCACGCACAGTACATCATCGGCACGGCGTACCGTGATGGTGGGCTGCTGATACCGGACACGGTCAAAGCGCAGAAGCTGTTGGAACGCGCAGCCGAGCAGGACTTGGATGCGGCGCAGTACGCGCTGGGCAAGTTGTATCTCTCCGATGATGCTGACATTCACGATTCTGCCAAGGGTATCTACTGGCTGAAACGCTCTGCCGATAACGGTAACGAGTACGCTGCTTATCGACTGGGCAAAGAATATCTTAGCGGTGAGAATGTGGCAAAGGATGCTTCGGCTGCGGCGGAATATCTGGTACAAGCCGCAAGCAATGGCAACGCCTATGCACAATATCTATTAGGAAAGTTATACCTCATGGGAGAAGGTGTTCAACAAGACACTGATACCGCCCACCAGTGGTTCACAAAGGCGTACTACGGTGGACATACCTACGCGGGAATGTTCATGGATCGTATAGAACGCGGCGAGCAGCGCCCGCCATCGGTTATGCTGGCGACCACAAAGCTGCTCTACCACATGGGCAATATCTTCCGGGACAACGCGCCCGCCATGCCGACAGTCGGCGGTATCCACATTGACCGCAAGCGTTGGGCGGAGCTGCAGGAACAGCGCATTGCGCTGGGCCATGCTCCCGATGACCATGAGGAGGAGCTGAACTACAAATACATGATGCCCAGCATGTGAGACGGTTTAAAATCTGCACAATTTTGCCTCCAACCCGGATGATAGACTATCAGAGAATTGTTATATTTTGCGCTGCTGAAATCAATAAAAGCATTTTCAAAAATATTTCGATTTCTTTGGAAGAATCAGTAGCTTTCCAGCGCAAGGTGTGGTATGTGTTGTGGCTACCAAAGAAAGGAGCGATGCTCATGGCAAAAAAACGTGCCAACGGCGAAGGCAGCATCCGTAAGCGGTCCGACGGACGCTGGGAGGGACGCTACACTGCGGGCTACAATGACAAAACCGGAAAACGGATCATTAAAAATGTGCTGGGAAAGACGCAGGCGGAATGCAAAGCAAAACTGAAGAGAGCCATTGAGGAGAGCCAGTCATTGGACGTCAGCCGTGCCAATGAATACACGGTCGCCTCATGGCTGCGGACATGGTTCGAACTGTACGCCAAACCGCATATCCGTCCATCCACCATGAATTATTACCATCGAAACATCGAACAGCATGTTGCCCCGGCTATCGGAGATATTCCGCTGAACAAGCTTACCACCCGCGACCTGCAAAAGCTCTACAATGACCTGCAAAGCAACGGCAGGTTGCGGAAAGTTCAGAAAAAGAAGAAACCGGGATTAAGCAACTCCACTGTGCGGGGCATCCACATGATGCTGCACAATGCCCTTGACCGGGCGGTGAAAGAAAAGCTCATTCTCAGCAACCCTACAGAGAACTGCATCATCCCCAAAATCGAAAAGCAGGAGATGAAGATACTCCACCCGGATCACATCAGCGCATACCTTGATGCCGCCGAGCAGCGCGGTGCGCTCCCTATGTTCTATCTGGAACTGGTCAGCGGGCTGCGGAAAGGCGAACTGGTGGCGCTCCAATGGAGCGACCTTGACGAAGCCAACTGCACCATCTCTGTCAGCAAACAGGCCAGTTGGGATGCAGATGGAAATCTGGTTCTAAGCCAGCCAAAAACCGGAAACTCCATCCGGGAGGTGTCTATCCCACAGGATGCCGTAGAACTCCTGAAGCAGGAACACGCAAAGCACCCCGGCAACCCGTGGATGTTCCCGTCCAGCAGAACGGGCGAGATGTACCACCCCGACTCGGTGGTAAACCTCCACAAGAAAATCCTCAAGGACGCGGGATTGGAGCATATCCGTTTCCATGACCTCCGGCACACCTTCGCAACGCTGGCGCTCCAGAACGGCGTGGACGTAAAGACGGTGTCCTCCATGCTGGGACACTACGATGCGGGCTTCACCCTCCGCACCTACACTCACGCCACACGGCAGATGCAGCAAAAAGCTGCCGAAAAGATGGGAAACTTCATGGCACAGGTTCGATAACAAAAGGAGAGAAAAGATGCCGCACGGAACACAAAATTCCGTGCGGCACGCTTTATTCCTTTCCGAACCTTTCGTTGTGTGGGTCACGGTGTGGGTCAGACCGGGTTTGCGGGGAAACATCCGTCGAATACCGCAGAAGAAAACTGCCGCTGATGTGGGTCAAAACGGCAATTTATGTGGGTCAGGAAATTCTTCAAAAAGTTATAAAAAGAAGCGAAAATCTTGCGATTTTCGCTTCTTTTTGGAGCTGGTGGGGTGACTCGAACACCTGACCTGCTGATTACGAATCAGCTGCTCTACCGACTGAGCTACACCAGCTTATTAACTTTTTGTGGGACCCCTTTATCGCTATCCTTAGCAACAATCAGCGACCTGCTGATTACGAATCAGCTGCTCTACCGACTGAGCTATGCCAGCGTCTTTCTCAAATACGGATAATAGTTTAGCACACTTTTTTGCCTGCGTCAAGACGGAATGCAATGTTTTTTCCGCGGCGGCCTCTCTTATTTTCAGGCGTGCATTTCGGTGAATAATACCCTTTGTATTTGCGGGCACCTTCTTGCATTCTGCGTGGCCTGCCGACAGTCTCCGAGGCTCCCGGCCTTGATCGACGCACCCGAGAGCTGTCCGCCTCTCCGCCTTAAAAATCGGCAAAACGCGCAGATTTTCTCATTTATCCCGACTTTTTCCACCTTCCTCCCGCGCTCGCGCGCCTGTTCGACAGGTTCACATAAACTTTTTCGATAATACTTCTCTACAAATAGTTATCCACAGTTTCCACAGAGTTTTCCCCAGCTTGAAAACCGCTGTGAACTCCTGCCATTTTTGGATTTTCAGCAATGATGCCCGCGCGCTGAGCAAAACGTCCCGTCGATTTCCGGTACATGACCAATTTGACATAACACTTTATTGTTCCGCTTTATTTTGCAAATAACGCCGGTTTGTTTCCATAACACCGCGATTTTGCAGGATTTCGTTTTGCTCTTTCAAAAAGGAAAGCCGCAGACCTTGACAGGTCCGCGGCTTTTATGCATTTCAGGCGAATACATCCCGCGCCTGTGCGCGGTAGGCCACCACCGCGTCGTCGATGTCGCGGGTGGCGTAGGCGTTGAGCGAAAGCTCCGCGCGGGCGCCGGCTAAATACTCATAGTAGCCCTGCGCGCCGATCATCGCGCCGTTGTCGCCGCAGAGACGGAGCGGCGGGAGGTACAGCTTCACGCCCTCGCGCGCGCACGCCGCTGTGAGGTCGGCGCGGAGGATGGAGTTCGCGGCTACGCCGCCGGCGGCGACGAGCGTTTTGCGTCCGCACTCCCGCGCGGCCAACATGGCGCGCGGCACCAGCTCGTCGGACACCGCGCGGGTAAAATCCCTCGCGAGCGCCGCGCGGTCGAGCGTCTCGCCCTTCTGCTCGGCGTTGTGGACAAGGTTGACCACCGCCGTCTTGAGACCGGAAAAGCTCATGTCGAGCGGGCAGCCCTCGATGCTCGCGCGCGGCAGGTCGTACACGCCGCCCGCGCTCTGCTGCGAGAGCTCGTCCATCGGCTTTCCGCCGGGGTAGGGCATCCCGAGCACGCGCGCGGCCTTGTCGAAGCACTCGCCCGCCGCGTCGTCGCGCGTCGCGCCGACGAGCCGCAGGTCGGTGTAGCCCCGCACGTCCACGAGCAGTGTGTTGCCGCCGGACATACACAGCGCGAGAAACGGCGGCTCCAGCTCCGGGAAGGCGAGGTAGTTCGCGGCGATGTGCCCGCGGATATGATGCACCGGAATGAGCGGAACGCCCAGCGCGTAGGCGGCGGACTTCGCAAAGCTCAGTCCCACCAGCACCGCGCCGATCAGTCCCGGCGCGTAGGTGACGGCCACCGCGTCGATGTCCTGTTTTGTCACTCCCGCGTCCGCGAGCGCCTTGTCCGTCAGCGCGGCGATGGCCTCGACGTGCTTGCGCGAGGCGATCTCCGGCACGACGCCGCCGTAGAGCGCGTGCATATCCGCCTGCGACGCGATGGCGTCGGACAGCACCCGCCGCCCGTCCTCGACGACCGCGACAGCGGTCTCGTCGCAGGAGGACTCAAACGCTAAAATTTTCATTCCGCGCCCTCCCCGAACACTCTTGTCATGATCACGGCGTCCTCTTTGGGATGCTCGTAGTAATTCTTTCTGCGGCCCACGCCGCGGTAACCGTGCTGCCCGTAGAGCGCGATGGCGGCGTAGTTGCCCGCACGCACCTCAAGAGAGAGGAACGCGAGGTGATTTCCTTCGGCGAAGCGCTCAAAGACGTCCAGCAGCTTCCCCGCGACGCCGCGGCGGCGGCAGTCGGGCCGCACGGCGACGTTCGTGATGTAGCCCTCGTCGAGCACGACCTGTAAGCCCGCGTAGCCGACCACGCGCTCTGTTTCGTCGAGCGCCACGAGGAACGCCGAGAGCGCGTTGTCCAGCTCCTCGGCGAGCGCGCTGCGCGACCACGGCACGGTGAAGCAGGTCCGCTCCAGCTCCGCTACCGCGTCGAGATGCTCCGTTTTCATCGGTACGATCCGCACCGGCATCGTCCGTTCTCCCATTCACTTCGCCTCCAGCCAGTTTTTGCCCCAATGGGCCTCGGCCACCAGCGGCACGGAAAGGCGCATCACGCCCTCCATCTCCTCCGCGAGCAGCTTTGCCGCCTGCTCTGCCACGCCCTCGGGGCACTCGACGATCAGCTCGTCGTGAACCTGCAAAAGGAGCTTCGCCTCCGGCAACTCGCGCGACAGGCGGTCGAAAACGCGCACCATCGCGAGCTTCATCACGTCCGCCGCCGTGCCCTGAATGGGCATATTGAGCGCGACGCGCTCGCCGAATGACCGCGTGGCGAAATTGCTCGCCGTCAGCTCGGGGAGATCGCGGCGGCGGTGCAGGAGCGTTTCGACGTAGCCCTGCGCCTTCGCCTTCTCCACGATCTCGGTCATGTAGCGCCGCACGCCGGAGAAGCGATCGAGATAGCTCTGCATATACTCCTTCGCCTCGGCGACGCTCACGCCGATGTCCTGCGCGAGCGAGAAGGCGGAGATGCCGTAGACGATGCCGAAGTTGACCGCCTTCGCGTGCGAGCGCATCTGCTTCGTGACCAGCTCCGCCGGCACGCCGAACACCTGCGAGGCCGTGACGGTGTGGATGTCCTCGCCGCTGAGGAAGGCCCTGCGCATCATCTCATCGTCCGCGATGTGGGCGAGCAGGCGCAGCTCGATCTGGCTGTAATCCGCGTCCACGAGGACGTTCCCGCGCTCGGGCACGAACATCCGCCGCAGCTCGCTGCCGAGCGGCGTGCGCGTGGGGATATTCTGCAAGTTCGGCTCGGTGGAGGAAAGCCGCCCCGTGGCGGTGACGGTCATCTGAAAGCTCGTGCGCACGCGCCCGTCCGGGCCGATGACCTTCAAAAGCCCGTCGCAGTAGGTCGATTTGAGCTTTGCGTACTGCCGGTATTGCAGCACGTCGGCTACGATAGGATTTTCCCAGCGCAGCTTTTCGAGCACGTCCGCGTTCGTGGACCAGCCTGTTTTCGTTTTCTTCCCGTGCGGGAGGCCGAGACGGTCGAAAAGCACCTCGCCGAGCTGCTTGGGGGAGTTGATGTTGAAGCTCCCGCCCGCCTCGTCATAGATGCGCTCCTCGAGGGCCTTCATCTCCCCGTCCATCGCCGCGCCGAACTCCGCGAGGGCCTTCGCGTCCACGCGGACACCGGCCAGCTCCATCTCCGCGAGCACGCGGCACAACGGCAGCTCGACCTCGTAATAAAGCTTGTGGAGCTGTCGTTCCTCAATGCGCGGCGCAAGTTCGCTGTAGAGCGTGCCGACAGCGGAGGCATAGCTGTGAAACGCCGCTTCCGCCGCGCGCGTATCCCCGAGCAGATCGAACGCCCCCTCCGCCAGATGCGCGGGCGCGGCGAGCCGCGTGCGGAAATAAACGGCAAAGAGCGAAGCGATGTCGTACTTTCCCGCCGTCGCGTCGATGAGATAGGCGGCAAGCGCGGTATCGAACACGAACCCCTCGGCGGGGAGTCCGTTTTCCAGCAGCGCGTGCATGAGATCCTTGACGTTGTGGCTGACCTTTTTGACGTCGGCGGAGAACAGCGCGCGCAGCAGCGTGTTCCAGTCGCCGGTGTAGCGGTCGAAGTAAAATTCCGCGCTCAGCGTTTCCTTTTCGTTCTTCTCCCACTCCACGGTCACACCGGAGAGGCCGGGCAGCGTTAGCACCGTCACATATTCCGCCTTGCGGAACAGCGCGAGGTATTCCTCCGCCTTTTCCGCGTCCGTCACGACCTCGGCGGTCACAGTGCATTCGGCCGCCTCCGCCGCGGGCGGCTCCGCGCCCGGTTCAAGGCCCATCTTCTCGATGAGCTTATGAAACTCCAGCTTCATGAAAAGCGGATAGAGCGCGTCGGACGGCGCTTTCCGCATATTCTCCTCCGGTGCGAAGTCCATCGGCGCGTCGGTGAGGATGGTCGCGAGGTGATAGCTCCTGCGCGCGTCCTCCTCGCCCTCGGTCAGCTTTCTGACGACTGCGGGCTTCGCATCGATCTCCGGCAGAAAGCGGTAGATCTCGTCGATGCTGCGGTACTTTTGGATCAGCGCCATCGCGGTCTTTTCCCCGATGCCGGGCACGCCAGGGATATTGTCGCTCGCGTCGCCCATGAGGGCTTTGAGGTCGATGATGTGCCGCGGCTCAAAGCCGTAGACCTCCCGAAAGCTCTCGGGCGTCATGTCCTTCGTGGTCGTCTGCCCCATGCGGGTGGAGATGAGCTTGACCGTCGTGCGCTCCGTGATGAGCTGGAGCGAGTCCTTGTCTCCCGTGACCACGACGCAGTCCCAGCCCGCCGCCTCGCAGCGGCGCGAGATGGTGCCGATGAGGTCGTCCGCCTCGTAGCCCGCAAGCTCGTAGCGCGGGATGTTCATCGCGTCGAGGACCTCCTTCATCACCGGCAGCTGCATCGCCAGCTCCTCGGGCATCCCCTTGCGCTGGGCCTTGTAGCCCTCGTACTCCAAATGGCGGAAGGTCGGCTCGCGCCGATCGAAGGTCACGCACAGCGCGTCGGGCTTTTCCTCGTCCTCCAGCCGCGCCATCGTGGTCAGAAAGCCGTAAATGGCCTGCGTATACAGTCCGTCCTTCGTCGTCAGGGGGCGGATGCCGTAATAGGATCGGTTGAGGATCGAGTTGCCGTCGAGCACCATCAGCTTCATCGTCGGATACCTCCGTAGTCACATTTTCCTTCATGATACAGTATATCCCATGCGCGCGCAAAACTCAACAAAAACCGTCAGCCGCTCCCGGAAAACGCTTTAGACGCGGAAAAGGCCGCGCGGCAAGTGCCGCGCGGCCTTTCATTCAATCTCTTACAGCTTGTCCTCGCCCTTTTTGTTCGTGTTCTTCTTGCCCTTGTTGGATGCGATGACGCCGAAAACAAGAAGTGCCGCGATCGCAAAAAGAAAAATGCCGCCAGACTCCATTGTTGGGCCTCCTGTTACTATATATTTGCCCCTTGGTTTATGGCAGCCAGCCATAGGCATGG
>CAVKBJ010000156.1:0-4992 GCA_963654505.1 Lachnospiraceae bacterium | reverse complement strand
CGCCGCGGGCGTTGCCCATGTGCATGGGGCCGGTGGGGTTGGCGGAGACGAACTCGACCATGATCCGCTTGCCCTTGAGCCCCTCGCCGCGGCCGTAGGCGTCCGCCTCGTGCTGCACGTTCGCAATGACGTCGGCATACCACTTCTCGCCGAGGCGGAAGTTCAGAAAGCCGGGGCCGGCGATCTCGACGGAGGTGAAATAGGTGCCGTCGAAGCTCATGTGCTGCGTGAGGATATTTGCGACCTCGCGCGGGTTCTTGCGCATGGCCTTGGACGCGGCCAGACAGAAGGTGGTGGTGTAGTCGCCGTTGGCGGTATCCTTGGGGATCTCGACCGCAGGGACGGTCGCAACGCTATCGGGCAGAAGCCCCTCCTGCACGGCGGCACGGTAAGCGCTTTGCGTCAGGGCCGCGATCTGGTCCTTTGCGCTCTGGATCATGTTCATAGCTTATTCCTCGCTCCTTCGTATTTGCTGCGGCGCGCTGCCGCGCCGCAAAAAAGTACAAAACTCAGCAAATATTATACTACGGCCGGGCGCAGAAAACAAGCCATAAAATCGCGCACAAAAGCACCCGCCCCTTTTTGCGGGGAGCAGGTGCTTTTTTGAGAGCGCTTTACCGGTCGAAGCTCGGGTTGACGTAGTAGACGTTCTTCTCGTCGAGCTTTTCCTTCGCCAGCCGCAGACCTTCGCCGAAGCGCTGGAAGTGCACGATCTCGCGCGCACGCAGGAACTTGATGGCGTCGTTGACGTCGGGATCGTCGGACAGACGCAGAATGTTGTCGTAGGTCACGCGCGCCTTCTGCTCTGCTGCAAGGTCCTCGGTGAGGTCAGCGATGGTGTCGCCCGTGACCTGCATGGTCGCCGCCGACCACGGGTAGCCGGATGCGAACTGCGGGAACACGCCGGTGGTGTGATCAACGAAATAGGTATCAAAGCCGGACTCGCGGATCTGATCCATCGTGAGGTTCCGTGTGAGCTGATGGACGATAGTGCCGACCATCTCAAGGTGCCCCAGCTCCTCGGTGCCAACCGTGGAGGCAAAAGGGCCACGACCGCAAAAAAGCCTTGCGGCGCAAGGTTTACAAGCCGAAAAGGCGGGAGAAAGCGTGAATGTGCGAAACACAGGCTGGCTCCACTCCTTTGACGCGGACTACCATTATCGAGGCTCGGACCTGCATTACCGTGTGGACGTGTCCGCCGCGCTTTCGGAGGGAGGCGCGGCATGGTGAAGGAGTTTATCTCGCAGCTTTCGCCGGACAGGCTGACGCCCTTTGAAAAGCACCCCTATCAGGTGCGGGAGGACACCGCTATGGCTGTTTTTATATCAAAAACAACAAGGAGTGTGTCAAGATGATTTTTTTCTATGAGCGTGAAGCCGAGCTGTTCACGTTTTATCGTGTTCCAAAGGCTTTGTTTACGGATAAGCAATTCAAAAATCTACGTTGTGAAGCGAAACTGCTTTACGGATTATTGCTGGACAAAATGGGACTTTTCCGCCGAAACGGGTGGTTCGACCAGCAGGGACGCGCCTTCGTTTATTACGGCATCAACCCCATCATGGAGGACTTGGGCTGCGCCCACAGTAAGGCGGAGAAGCTGCTCTCGGAGCTGGAGCGGTTCGGTCTGCTGCACCGAAAACGGCAGGGCTTGGGGCGGGCGGCGTATCTATACCTTGCGCACAGAGTGCGAAAGATACAATTCCCGCTTTAAATCCACAGGTCAGGAACGACTGTGGGTGCGCAACGGAAACAGTGCGGCAAACCTCAATACGCTGGCCCACATCTCCGCTTTAGCGCTCGCGCTGGCCGCCGTTCTGCACGGCTCTCACTCCTACCGCGCACCCAAATCATTCAGGCGCTCTGCTTAACAAATGATCCCATATGGCTTTATTTGGCTCGGTTTTCTACCGGGTATGGGGTTTGTACGCTTTTTTCAATCCGCCGAACATTTTTCCTTTATTGAATCGCTTCGACCTCGATGTTCAATATGTGTTTTGCTCATCTCTATCTATTATGAAGCATAAGGAGCCTCCAGTACAAGCACACTCTTTTGCTGTAGCCGACTTTCTTATTCGGCCCAAACAGCACACACTAAACCTTAACGAAATAGGCTTTTGGTTTTGATGAAGTTTTCTCCAAATACACACTAAATCTTAAATAACCGCCGTCTTGACAGCGGATGGCGGTATCGTCCGTGAATTCGCAGCCCATCTCACTTTCATTTTAGCACAAGGTCAAGTCTACCGGGACTTCCTGCAGGGATTGATTTTATGGTCGAGCATATCTATTCAGCCATTCAGTACGAGCCGTCTGGCGGGGGATACCCATGCCTGAGATCACAACATACTTCCACAGCCCTCTCAGGCGACGAGTGCACCGAAGAAGGAGAGGAAGATGGGATTGAAAATATCGTCGATCAGCACAGCGAACGAGGGATAGAGCACCCATGCGACGTTGTGCCAGCCGTATTCCTCCATCACGGCTTTTTCGTTCGCCACGGCGTTCGGCCCGGAGCCGCAGCCCCAGCCGCAGTTGCCGGCGGTCATCACCGCCGCGCCGTAGTCGCGCCCGAAGAGGTTGAAGGAAACGAAAATACCGAAGGCCACCATCAAAACCGCCTGCACCAGCAGCACGGCGCCCATTTGGCCGGCGACGGGGGCGAGGGCAGTGATGTCGATGGTCATGAGCACGAGCGCAAGATACAGTTCGAGGAACATATGCTCGATGGCATCGACCTCGGCGGTGTGAAATTCCACGCCGCAGGCTTCGATCACGTTGCGGGCGACCGCTCCAGCGAACAGGCAGCCGATGAACTTCGGCATTTCAAGTCCGGGGATGCTGTCGAGCAGGGCGTAGATCGGCATACCGAGCGCGGCGACGAGCAGGCAGAGCGCAAAGGTCGAGACCATGCGGTCGTTGTCGAGCGCCGGGACTGCGCCGGAGACGGCGGAATCCGGCTTGTCGTTCGGATTGGCCTTGAGCTTGTGCCGCGAGATCAGGAACGCCGCCACCGGCCCACCGATGAGCGAGCCCATGATGTTGCCCATCGTGCCGGCGGCCACGCCGACGGTCGTTGCAGAGTCCGGCGCGCCCAGCTCAATGAAGATCGGACCGAACGCGGAAGCCGTCCCCACGCCGCCGGACATGGAGGCCGAGGAGCATTGCAGCGCGAGCAGCGGGTGCAGGCCGATGACGTTGCCGACCAGCACACCCACGACGTCCTGTACTACAATGAGCAGGCAGGCCGCGAGGGCGATGTTCACGCAGAGTCTTCCGCCCGCGCGCCGGAGCAGCTTCAGGCTGAAGCCGAAGCCGACGCAGAGGAAGAACAGGTTTTGGCACAGTTCCTGAATGGTCGAGGTGTTAAAGGAGATCGCAAGGATGCCCGTCCCCTTGATGACGGCGATCAGCACGGAGATCAGCAGACCGGAGACCACAGGCGCGGGGATCGCGAATTTGCGGAGCGTGCGGGAACGACGCACGATGGCGCGCCCGAGGAAGATCACGAGCGCGGCAAAGCCAAGGCTTGTGAGGTACTCGAATTGAAACGCGCTGACCGCGCCGTCCGTGCCGGGGGTAAGAGTTCCGAAGTAAGAAAGCAGTTTATCCATTTTGTTCACCGTCCCATCAAAAAATGATTTTTTATTGCCTGCGGTTATAGCACTTCGGGCGGCCTCTGTCAATATTCACAGCCCCCTTTCTGGCCAAATATTGGTTAAATATCCGCTAAATATTCACTCCGGTGGCCCAACCGCGGACGGCGCTGACCACTCCGCCAAGCGCCGCCATCGGTATCGTCTTTCTGAAAAAACGTTCCGCTTGCGGAAACGCTTCCGCTGTGGTATGATGCGGTTGACCGGTAAGGAGAGCAGCGTGACCTGTCAGGCGCTGAAATTTTACTGCAGCGAGGGAGCATTGTTCCCAACGTCCGCCTGCAAGAAGAGGCCATAATCCCGCAGCGCAAAATAAGCCGCGGAAAGAACGGAGGATAAATATGGATCTGATCAAAGGCATCAAGGAAAGAAGAAGCGTCAGGAAATTCAGGAACGAGAAAATCCCGAGAGAAACGATCACGGAGATCGTCGAAGCGGCAAGGTTCGCGCCGTCATGGAAAAATACGCAGATCGTGAGATACCTCGTGGTCGATGACAGGGAGAAGATCGCCGCGCTTGCAAACAGCAAATGCACCTACGGCTTCGACTTTAACGTCAGGACGATCGCGGGCGCGGCGGCGGTCGTACTCCTGACGTATGTGGAGGGCCGCTCCGGCTACGAAAAGGACGGCAGCTTTTCAACGCCGAAGGGCGACGGCTGGCAGATGTTCGACTCGGGAATCGCGGCGCAGACGTTCTGCCTCGCGGCGCATGAAAAGGGCGTCGGCACGGTGATACAAGGATACTTTGACGAGGAAGAATTGAAAAAAGTTGTCGAGATCCCCGAGGGCCAGCGGGTAGGCGCGGTGATCCCGATGGGCTTTCCCGCAGACGGTGAGCTCAAGGCGCCGCCGAGAAAGGAGCCTTCCGAGCTGCTCACATTTATCTGACCGATCAGAGCGGGCAGGCACACAGGACGTTGCGGGCGTTCTGTAATGGAGAACGTGTATATAGAAGTTTCTTTTTTGATTTTTTGCAAGAAATCTATTGACAAGCGGCCACCTTTCCTGCTATACTGTCCCTTGTCCTGTCGGGCAGAATATGGCGGCATAGCTCAGTTGGCCAGAGCATTCGGTTCATACCCGAAGTGTCCCCGGTTCGAATCCAGGTGCCGCTACCAAAGGCACGGGATGCGAGAGCATCCCGTGCAGCATACGGCCCGTTGGTCAAGTGGTTAAGACACGGCCCTTTCACGGCTGTAACATGGGTTCGAATCCCGTACGGGTCACCATTTGCGGGCTTAGCTCAGCTGGTTAGAGCGCATGCTTCACACGCATGAGGTCACTGGTTCGAGTCCAGTAGTCCGCACCAAAGGAAAGACACGCTTTCGCGTGTCTTT
>CAVKBJ010000155.1:0-26104 GCA_963654505.1 Lachnospiraceae bacterium | reverse complement strand
GATGGAAAGAAGCCCAGCCGGATGCTGGGCTTCCAACCAAAACTTATTGTAATAGGAGTTAAATCACATGAAAAAGAAATTTTTATCCGTATTGATTGCAAGTGCTTTGTGCTTATCTATGACAGGTTGCGGTCAAACGGCGAATACGCCGTCTGCTGACGAAAATCCTGTAAGCGAAGCACCAACGGCAGATGAGGAACCTATGGGAATGCCGCCGGCAGTGGATACCGGAGTGAAGAAAGCAGATGGAAGTCCGGTTATGGATAACTTCTCTTTCTTTGCCTATCAGGGAGATAATGCCCTGCCGCATGAGTTTCACAATGTAGAGGACGGGCAGACCGTCTACATGACGACAGACATCAGCCCGGAAGGATTGATGAAAATTTATGAGGCGCTGGGCGTAAATCTTCAGGGGAAAGTGGCAGTAAAACTTTCCACCGGTGAAAACGGCAGCAATTATCTCGACCCTGCGCTGATAAAGGATCTGGTTCAGTCTGTAAACGGTACGATTGTAGAGTGCAATACTGCCTATGGCGGAAACCGGTCTGAAACAGCCATGCACCGCCAGCTCGCAGAGGATCATGGCTTTACCGCCATTGCAGATGTGGACATTATGGATGCGGATGGGGATATGGAAATTCCGGTAACGGGCGGCACCTATTTAACAACGGATTATGTCGGCAGCCATTTGCAGAATTATGATTCTATGCTGGTGCTGTCTCATTTCAAGGGACATCCGCAGGGCGGTTTCGGCGGCGCAATCAAAAATATTTCCATAGGCATTGGCTCCGGTGCCCGTGGCAAAAGTAATATCCACAGCGGCGGCACATCTTTGGAAACAGGTTCGCTTTCCCCGGACATCGTCGCATTCCAGTCTTCTATGGCAGAGGCCGGTTCAGCCGTGCGGGATTATCTTGGAGCAGAAAATATGGTTTATATCAGCGTTATGAACCATTTGTCCGTGGATTGTGACTGTATCGAAAATCCGACCGAGCCGGATATGCACGATATTGGCATTTTTGCATCTACCGACCCGGTGGCTTTGGATCAGGCTTGCGTAGACCAAGTATATCTGGCAGATGATGACAATGCTTCTCTGATCTACCGTATGGAATCCAGAAACGCTTTTGTGTCCTTAAAGCATGGGGAAGAAATTGGGCTTGGAAACAGAGACTATACACTGGTGAATATTGATGAATGAGGTTAGAAAAATGCGTAAACAAACGAAAAACTTAACGCTATCTGCAATGTTCGTTGCTATTGGGTTTGTTCTGCCCATGATTACCGGCAATATTCCGCAAATCGGAAATATGCTGCTTCCTATGCACATTCCTGTGTTTTTGTGCGGACTGATCTGCGGCTGGCAGTACGGCCTCGCCGTAGGCGCAATTCTTCCGTTAATGCGTTCGTTCCTTTTTGGAATGCCGCCGCTGTATCCGGTCGCCATCGCTATGACTTTTGAACTGGCGACATATGGCTTTGTGGCTGGGTTCCTCTACAACCGTTCTAAGTGGCAGTGTGTCATTGCGCTCTACCGTTCCATGCTCCTTGCTATGTTGGCTGGGCGTATCGTATGGGGTGCAGCCGAGGTGATTTTGCTCGGACTATCCGGCAGCGCATTTACATGGCAGGCGTTTATGGCAGGCGCTGTTCTGAACGCGATTCCGGGTATCGTTATTCAGCTTACGCTGATTCCGGCATTGATGGTAGCGCTGAACAAAACCGGTCTGGTGAAGTTTAAGCACATCCACACCGAAACAGCTGTTGCCAATGGATAACTGCGAAGTGGTGCTTCGCTTGGTGCAAAAAGAAGCGAAGCACCCTTTCCTTATCGCAATAGACGGGCGGTGTGCTGCTGGTAAAACTACGCTTGCCGAAAAAATTCGATCCTCGGTAGAGTGTAATGTGATCCACATGGATGATTTTTACCTGCCGTTTTCTGAGCGAACAGAAGAAAAAATGGCGCAGCCCGGCGGCAATATGGACTTTGAACGGCTTCTTTTCGAGGTGTTGCTTCTACTGAGAAGCGGAGTAAACGCCATGTACCGGCCATACGATTGTCACCATGACATATTCCTGCCATCGAAAGAATTAAACGCGGCAGTACCCACAATTATTGAGGGTTCTTATAGCTGCCATCCCAAGCTGCAAAAAAACTATGACCTGCGTGTGTTTATGGATATATCCCCTGAACGCCAGCAAATCAGGTTAAAAGAGCGTGACCCGTCATCGCTTGAGCGATTTCAAACCATCTGGATTCCCAGAGAAGAACATTATTTCACGGCCTGCAAGGTTCGCAATTGCTGTGAACTTGTGATTTGGGGTGAGTAAAAGGAGGGCTGACTATGCTGAAAATTTTACGGCGAGAGGCCATATATCTTTGGTACTATTTTGATGTCCAGTTCCGGCAGATTTTTGGATACTGGGTACTCGGCATTGTGATCGGCTCTGTAATTTCTGTTTTTGCCAAAGATAAGATCCATAGTCTGTTCGCAAAGATGAACGGAAAAAAGTGGGGTCTACTTGGCGTAATCCCCGCAAGCCTGCTTGGCATTGCTTCACCACTCTGTATGTATGGAACCATCCCGATTGCCGCATCTTTCGCCAATAAAGGAATGCGGCAGGATTGGCTTGCTGCATTTATGATGAGTTCAGTCCTGCTCAATCCGCAGTTGATCGCATACAGTACCGCGTTAGGTGGTACTGCATTGGCGGTCAGAATCATTTCCTGCTTCTTGTGCGGGGCAGCAGCCGGACTCCTTATCCATTTCTTTTATCGGGACAAACCGTTCTTCTCATTTGGGAAATTTGAGGAGCCTGTCAGCCGTGATACCGACCCTAATATGGTTCTGCGGCTGCTGAAAAACATCTGGCGCAATATCAAGGCAACCGGGCCTTATTTCCTGATTGGCGTACTGCTTTCCGCGGTGTTTCAACGATATGTGCCGACAGACGCATTTGTATCTCTATTCGGCAGCAATGAGGGCTTCGGCGTGCTGATGGCGGCAACGATTGGAGTTCCGCTCTATGTCTGCGGAGGCGGAACGATCCCGCTGCTTATGGAATGGCTTGCAAACGGCATGAGCCTCGGAAATGCAGCCGCATTTATGATCACCGGGCCTGCCACAAAAATCACCAATCTCGGCGCATTGAAAAGTGTATTGGGAATCAAGAGGTTCTGCCTGTATCTTCTGTTCGTGATGGGATTCGCATTTGTGACAGGCTTGATCGTAAACCTCTTGTAGAATTTGCGCTCCTTTACGCAGACTGATTTCCGCGTACTCCGGCAGCTTGTCGGTCACCAGCGCTTGTTGGTAGGTATCCAGCGCAGTCGGTTTGCCCGGCGACTTTGATACGGCACTTACTGTATTGCTCAAAGTGTAGGACTGAGTTTCTTGTTAATGCTCGCGGCAAAGCGGTGACTGTGCTTGAGGAACTTCATACAGAAAATCAGCGGAGACAGCCGAAGCAGGTCATCTCCGCTGAATGTTTTTTATTGAATACAGCAGCGCAAAATATGACGATGTGAATGCGTGCAAGGCGGCTTTTTGAAGCTCTCTTTACTGTCTTATCGGCACATGGGAAAAGCTGCCCGCTTTTTTCGGTCATTCACTTGAAATACGCCACCAGCAGATCGACGCAGGCGCCGTAGCTCCTGACGCCGATGGTGCCGTAGCTTCTGAGAAAGCCGTCGTACACGGCGGTCGTAACCGTATCCACCGGCCCCTCGAACTGCGCCCAGTAGGCGCTGGACGCGCGCAGGTCGGCGACAGCGCGCTCGTCGAGCGTTTCGCGCACGGCGCGCCAGCGCTCCGCGTCGGCGGAGTAGAGCGCGTTGGCAAGATAGATATAGCCCGACAGCGCGCCGGCGTAGCGGTAGGCGGCGTCCTCGCAGCGCAGCGACGCGAGCACGGAGAGAAAGTTGCACTCCTGCTCGCTCGCAATGCCGCGGCGGTGGGCCAGCTCGTGCGCCACGGTGGTCGGCAGCGTCGCGGCAGGGAAATCGACGTTCACATTGCTCTCGCCCGTGAACGGGCAATAAAAGCCGGTGAAGCCCGTCGCGCTCATCACGCGGGAGAAGCAGACGGCCTTCGGCGGCACGTCGGTCATTTCAAGGAAGGGAAACTCCGCGTAAAGATTTTCGTAAATATTCGGCGCATAGGCGAGAATGTCCGCGCGGTCGCCGGCAAAGGTGCCATCGGCATTGCGCGGGACGCTTGGCGCGTATTCATTCACCAGCGCGGCGAACTGCCGCGTTACGCGCTCGAGGTCGTCGAGCGCGACCGGCCCGACGGCGATGCCGCTTTTGTCGGTGAAGCTGTCGGCGTAGTAATTCGCGCCCCAAAGCAGGCAGAAAAGCGCGTACACCGTCAGAATCGCGTTCGCAAGCCCCAGCGCGAGCGCGCAGACCGTGCCGCCCCTGTGCCGGCTCCGTACAACGGTACGCACACCGAGCGCGAGGTAAGCGAGAAAGCACAGCGCCGCGAGGACGCACAGCCCCTCCGCCACGGAGAACGGCACGCGCTCGCAAAGGTTCCCGACCGCGCGGCGCAGCGGGTTCGTGAAGCCGTCCGTCAGGGTGTTCATCAGCGCGCGGCTCCGCCGCGCGAGCAGAAAGATCGCGAGGAACGCAAGGTTCGCGAGCAGCCAAAGGCACAGCCTTTTGTATCGAAGAAAAAATGCTCTCATGGCGTCAGTCGGCGGCGAGCAGCTCGCGCGTGTAGGGGCGCTGCGGGTGGTCGAAGAGCGCCTGCACCGTGTTTTCCTCCACGATGCGGCCGTCCTTCATCACCATCACGCGGTCGCAGAGCTGATAGACTACATTGAGGTCGTGCGAGATGAAAAGAAACGAGATGCCCAGCTCGTCGCACACCGAGCGCATCAGCTCTAAGATCTGCCGCTGAATGGTCACGTCCAGCGCGCTGACCGGCTCATCGGCGATGATGAGCCGCGGCTTTTGGATGAGCGCCACGCCGATGGAGACACGCTGGCGCTGTCCGCCGGAAAGCTCGTTAGGTTTGCGCGTCAGACATTCGGCGGGCAGGCCGACCTTTTCCGCAATCTCCGTGACGCGGCGGCGGCGCTCGGCGGCGTCGTACTTGCCGTAGATGCGCAACGGCTCTTCCAGGATCCAGCCGACGGTGTAGGCGGGGTTGAGCGAGGAATAGGGGTCCTGAAAGATCATCTGTGGGCGCTTGGTATAGTGAACGATCTCGCCCGTGTGGGTCTTGACAAGGCCGAGAATGTTCTTTACCAGCGTCGTTTTGCCGGTGCCGCTCTCACCCACGAGCCCCAGTATCTCGCCGCGGCGGAGCGTGAAGCTCACGCCGTGCAGCACGGTCTGATCGTACCGGCGGCCGCGGCTATCGACCGCGCGATACCAGCTTGTGAGATTTTTGACTTCTAAAACAAGGTCGTCCATGCGTTCACCTCTGCGCGCGGCGCGGAATGGCGTTGATCAGCTCGGCGGTGTAGGGGTGCTGCGGCGCGGTGAAAAGCTGCTCGGGCGCGCCCTCCTCGACGATGCGCCCGCGCTGCATCACGGCAACGCGCGAGCAGACGCGCCGCACGACCTGCAAATTGTGCGAGATAAGCAGCATCGAAATGCCGCGCTCGCGGTTGAGACGGCGGAGCAGGGCCAATATCTGCGACTGCACCGTCACGTCGAGCGCGGTGGTCGGCTCGTCGAGCAATAGCAGGTGCGGG
This sequence comes from Lachnospiraceae bacterium, assembly GCA_963654505.1. Taxonomy (GTDB): domain Bacteria; phylum Bacillota; class Clostridia; order Oscillospirales; family Oscillospiraceae; genus Hominicoprocola. Next base: position 20,398 of record CAVKBJ010000155.1, on the reverse strand, counting down.
TCGGTGACGATGGCCGCGGCGATCATCACGCGCTGGAGCTGTCCGCCCGAGCACTCGTGCGGGTACTTGCGGTAAATTTCCTCCGGCTCGGGAAGATCGACGTCACGCAGCGCTTCAAGCGCGCGCGCACGGCGCTGCGCGCGCGTGAGCTTCGTGTGGACGGCCAAAGCCTCCTCGACCTGCGGGCCGATACGCATGAGCGGGTCCATCGCGGTCATCGGCTCTTGAAAAACGACGCCGATCTCGCGGCCCTGAATGGCGCGCAGCTCCGCGCGCGGCAGACGCAGAACGTCCCGCCCGTCGAAGCGCACCTCGCCGGTGAGCGCGACCTTCTTGCGCTCGATAAGGCCGGAGAGCGTCATGGCAGTGACGGTCTTGCCGCTGCCGCTCTCGCCCACAAGGCCGACGACCTCGCCGTCCTGTATGGTCAGGTCGATGCCCGCTACGGCCTCGCGCGAGGCACCGTGGAAGCGGACGTGCAGATCGTGGATCTCGACCATAGCGGGTATCTCCTTTCGTAAGATTTCGGGGAAAGTCAGTTCTCGCCGCGCTGAAGCCCCTCGCCGATCAGGCTCACGCCGAGGATCAGCAGCACAATGACAGCGCCCGTGCCGAGGGCGTACCACGGCGCGGAGCCGAGCAGGCTCTGCGACTCCGAGAGCATATAGCCGAGGCTTGCCTCGTCGGGCGAAACGCCGATGGAGAGATAGCTCATCGCGGCCTCGGCCAAAACCGCGTTGTTGAAGCCGATGGTGATGGCGGAGACGAGCGTGTGCCAGACGTTCGGCAGGATATGGACAAAGAGGATGCGCGCGGTGGACGCGCCCATCAGCTCCGCCGAGTGGACGTAGTTCTGCGTGCGCGCGCGGGCAAATTCGCTGCGCACGATGCGTGCGTAGCTCGGGACAAAGACGACGCCGAGGGCGAGCATCATGTGCTCCCGCCCGCCGCCGAGCAGGCTCACGAGCACGAGCAGTATCAGAATGCTCGGGAACGACGCGAGCGCGTCGTTGAGCCGCATGAGCACCTCGTCCACCCAGCCGCCGTACCAGCCGGTCAGCGCGCCGATGAGCGTACCGACGGCGGCCCCGATGGCGACGGTGCCGAGCGCGATGACAAGCGTATCGCCCGCGCCGACCATGACGCGGCTCAAAATATCGCGGCCGAATTTGTCCGTTCCCATCGGGTGCGCAAGGGAGGGCGGCAGCAGGCGCGAAAAGTCCATCGCGTTGGGGGCGTAGGGCGTCCACACAAGGCCGAGGGCGATGAAGCCGACGACCAGCGCCGTGAGGATCAGCCCCACGCGCAGAAAGGTGTTTTTTTTCATTCCGTACCTCCCGCTCCCGTGCCGAGCCGCGGGTCGATGCGCCGCGCGAGCAGATCGGCGATGAGGTTACAGAGAATGACCGCGAACGAGAGCAGCACGACGATAGCGCGCGCGACCGGCTCGTCGCGCCCCTCGATAGAGGTCAGCAGCAGCCGCCCGAGACCGGGAACGGCAAAGACCTGCTCAATGACGACGCTGCCCGCGAGCAGGTCGGCGACCGTCATGGCGAGGAAGGTCACAAGCGGCACGAGCGTATTTTTCAGCACGTGGCGGTAGAGGATGCCGCTGCGCGAGCGTCCGCGGCTCATGGAGGTGCGGACGTAGTCGCGCTGCGCCTCGTCCAAAATCGAGGTTCGCAGCAGCTTGACCGTCATGGCGCTGCGCGGCAGCGCGACCGCGAGCGCGGGAAAGAAGAGATAGCCGACGTAGCTTCCCGCTCCGCCGGTCGGGAACGCGCTGGCGACGAACAGCCGCAGCACAAGGCCGAAGAAATAGGTGAAAAGGATACCGGTAAAAAACGGCGGCACCGCCATCACGAGCTGATTAAAGACGGTCAGAGCGCGGTCGAGCCGCCCGCCGGCGTATTTGGCAGAGAGCACGCCGAGTGGGACGGAGAATACCACGATGAGCGCGAACGCGAGCGCGGTGAGCGTCAGCGTCGGCCCGAGCCGCTGGGCGATGAGCGTGCCGACTGGCAGCCCGTAGCGGTACGAGGTGCCGAGATCACCGCGCAGCGCGTCTGCCAGCCAGCGCCCGTAGCGCACGACGAGCGGATCGTTCAGCCCCAGCTCGAGGCGCAGGGCCGCGAGCTTTTCGGGCGTCGCCTCCGTGCCGAGCAGGCGCGTTGCCGCGTCGCCGGAGAGCAGAGAGAAAGCCACAAAAGTCAAAAACGAGACGAGCACCATCGTCAGCAGCATCGTCGCGAGTTTTTTCGCTGTGTAACGCATGGTGTTCGCCTCGCTTTGTCGGTCAGGGCAAAGGCCCTCGGATTTTTTACGTGTAAGTGACGGTGCTCAGGTCGATGGCGTAGAGCGGATAGAAGCGGTAGCCGTCGATGCCCTTGCGCACAGCGACGAGATCCGCGAGATCCTGAATGTAGACGTTCGCGGCGGTCTCGGCCAAAATCTCCTCGCAGCGGAGGTAATTGGCGGTGGCCTCCTCGTCTGTCGCGGCGGCGATGGCCGCGGCGAAGGCTTCGTCATATTCCGCATTGGAATAATTCGTGAAATTATTACTTGCGGTAGAGGAAAAACGCTCCAGCATGGCGCGGGCGGTCAGCGTGCTGGCGTCCACGCCCACCACGGTCGCCTGATACCGGCGGCCGGAATAGACGTCCTCCACCCAACTCGTCCACTCAACCGGCTCGATGGTCACATTCACGCCAACGGCGCGGAACTGCTCAGCCACAACCTGCGCGGTATCCATGTGCGGCTGATAGTTGCTCGGCACGGTGATGGTGAGATCGAAGCCGTCGGGATAGCCTGCCTCGGCAAGCAGGGCCTTGGCCTTTTCCGTATCGTGCGGATAGAGGTCGGCAAGCTCGGGCAGAAAATACTTGCGGAAGTTGGGGTACATACTGCTGCCGACCGCCGTGCCGTGGCCGTCGGCCACCACGTCAAAGACCTGCGAACGGTCGAGCGCGTAGCACAGCGCATGGCGCACCTTTTCGTTCGCAAGCGGCTCGTAGGCGTGATTGAGATACACGGCCTGCACGAGATTCATCGTACCCTCGAGGATGTTGAAATCCTCGGTGAGCTGGTCGGCCTGCGTGGTGGTCAGATGGGCGCAGATATCCACCGCGCCGCTCTTGAGCGCCATGACCAGCGCCTCGGCATTCTCGTAGATCTGATAGGTGACCCTGTCCACCTTCGCGCCCTCGCCCCAGTAATCGGCGAAGCGTTCGAGCACAAGGTTCTGCTGCGGCGCGCGGGAGACGTACCTGAACGGGCCGGTGCCGACGGGGTCCGCGCTGTCGGCGTGGTTCTCCGGCGTGATGGCCAGCGTCATGTAGGAAAGAAAGTCGCTGTCCGGCTGCTTGAGCACGATCGAGACATAGTCGCCGCCGATGTCCACGGTCTGAATGTTATCCAGCGCCGTCCAGCTGCCGGACTGTTGGGCCTTGTCGATCGACCACGCCACGTCCAAAGCTGTGACCTCGCTGCCGTCGTGGAACTTCACGCCGGGGCGGAGATGGAAGGTATAGGCGATCCGGTCGGGGGAAATTTCCCAGCTTTCGGCGAGCGCGGGGATGAGGTTGCCGTCCGCGTCGGGCTTGACGAGTCCCTCGTATACGTTGAAGAGCACCTCGCGGTTTGCTGCGGTGACGGAGGTGTAGGGGTCAAGGCTGTTTTCAAGGTCCTGCGCGATGCCGACGACGATCTCGTTCGTGTCGCGGCGGCTGACATTACCCTCAGCCCCGCTGCCGCAGGCGGCGAGGGAAAGGAGCAGCGTCAGGGAAAGGAACAGGGTAAGAATACGCTTAGTCATGGGGTTCTCCTTTGGAAGATGTGGTTTGACTGTGATGCGGTTCAAATATCGCGTCGTCCGTCACACCCTTTCGGCGCAGGGACGAACGGCACAGGGAGGTAACGGCGGAGTGGAGACAGGCAAACACCGGCACACCGAGGAACATACCCAGTACGCCGCCGAAGCCGCCGCCGACGAGAATGGCGACGATGATCCAGAAGCTCGACACGCCGACGGTCTCGCCGAGAATTTTGGGGCCGAGAATATTGCCATCGAACTGCTGGAGGGCGATGATGAAGATGACAAAGTAAAGGCACTGCCGCGGATCGACGAGCAGGATAAGGAACGCGCTCGGGATCGCGCCGAGGAAAGGCCCGAAGATGGGGATAACGTTCGTCACACCCACAAACACGGAGATGATGGGCGTGTAGGGGAACTTCAGGAGCGAACAGGCGATAAAGCAGAGGATGCCGATGATGAGCGAATCGAGCAGTTTCCCACGCACGAAGCCGGAGAAGATGCGGTCGGCCTCGCCCAGGGCACGCAGCGTTCGCTCATAGCGCGGTGCGGAAACGACGGAGTAGAGCAGCTTGCGGGAATGGAGCGCAAAGGTCTCCTTGCGGGCGAGGAAGTAGACGGAAACGACGACGCCCACGAGCAGATCCTTGGCAAAGACGAGCACGCTCACCACACCGCCGGTTACGGCGACGATGGCGACCTGCGCGCCGGGAATGAGCGTATTTGTCACCCAGTTGACCAGCTCGTTGTAATAGCCCCTTACCAGCGCGAGCACGCGCTCGGAGATGTAGGGGTTGTCCTCCACGAGCTGCGTGGCCCAGCTGTAAATGGTGCGGTAATAGCTCTCGAAGTTGGAAAAGAGCAGCGCCACGCTCGCAGCCAGCTCGGGAATGAGAATGCTGAAGAGCAGATAGACCATCGCGCCGACCAGCAGCCACGTCACGAGGATGCTCAGGCAGCGCACGAGCGAGGCTTTCTTCATACCGAGCCTTTCGCCGAAAAGTCGGTCGAAGGCGTTGACGATCGGCGCAAGCAGATAGGCCAGCGCAAGGCCGTAAAGCACGGGCTTGAGGATGGTGAGCAGCTTTTCCATAAACCGCAGCAGCACGCCGTTTTGAAAAAAAGTGTCATAGAACACCAGAATGGCGCAGGCCGCGGCGGTGAGGGTCACGCCCCAGTGAAGATAGGTTTTCTGCTTCATGCGTCCTCCTTTGCCCGCGGCCGACAGAGCGGCCGTTTGTATTCAGAGTGTATTAAAATTAGCATACTATGTTTACTGTCGAATTGCAATAGTGCAATTTCTATGTTATAATCAATTTATTCTTAAAATTCAAGTATTTTCCGTTTCTGAAAGGAGTGGGAGCCTGTGGACAGGAGGCTGCTGTTCATCGTCAATCCCCGCGCGGGCAAAACAAAATCACGCGCGCCGCTGTTCGACGCGGTCACGATCTTCTCCGAGGCAGGCTATCTGGTCCGTGTGGCGCAGACGCGGCGGCACGGCGACGCGGCGGAGCTTGCGGAGCGCTTCGGCGCGGGCTATGACCTTGTCGCCTGTCACGGCGGCGACGGTACGCTCAACGAAACGGTCAACGGCATCATGCGTCTGCCGAAGGAAAAACGGCCGCCGCTGGGCTATCTTCCCGGCGGCAGCACGAACGATTTCGCGGCGAGCCTGTCCATTCCCTCCGACCCCGCGCGGGCGGCGCAGAGCGCCATGCGCCTCCAGCCGCGCGAGCTGGACGTGGGCGTGTTCAACGAGCGGAATTTCGTCTACGTCGCCTCCTTCGGCGCGTTCACGCGCACAGCCTACACCGTGCCGCAGGACATCAAGAATATGTTCGGGCACTTCGCTTATCTTCTGGAGGGCGTGAAGGACCTCGAAACGCTCTGCCCCTATCCCATGAAGATCACCGCGGACGGCGAGGTGTTCGACGGAGAATACCTCTTCGGCGCGGTGTGCAATTCGACCTCTATCGCGGGGCTGATGAAGCTCTCGCCCGAGGCCGTCGATCTCGCTGACGGGCGGTTCGAGCTGATGCTCGTGCCCGTGCCGAAAACGCCCATGCAGCTCCAGCGCACGATCCGCGCGATCATCTACGAGGAGTATGAGACGAGCGACGCGCTCATCTTCCGCCACGTCCGCCGCGTCACGGCGGAGAGCGACGGCAGCATCCCGTGGACGCTCGACGGCGAGTACGCTCCCGGCGCGCCGACGATCGAAATCGGCATTGAGGACAACGGCATCCGGATGATGCTTTGAGCCTTTGCAGAAACGGAGAAAAGCGCGGCGGCACCGCGCTTTTCCTTATTCGTGCTCATGGTCGTAGACCAGCCGCCAGCCTTCAAAGGTCGCTTCAAGCGTATCCTGCTCCACGTGGCCGAACTGCACGCCGTCGTATGCGTGGAGCGCACCGTCTTCATCGGCAGAGATCGACTCGACCGCGCTGCCAAGCGTGGTCAGGAACGCCTCATTGCAGAGAATATCGTCCGCCGCGGAAACGGCCGTGACCGTTGAGAAGAAATAGGCAGTCTCCTGCCAGCCGTCGGTGCTGCTGCTTCCGGTGATCGGATCAATCGTAGTAGCGGCAAAGAGATCGCAGCTCCGCGCGTCCGGCATTTCCTCCGCGGCATAGCGGATGATGTGCGGCAGATCGTCAACGCTTTTCCCGTCGTAGTATTCGCACAGATAGGCGTTGAGCCAGCGCAGGGGATAGCCGTCATCGTCCTGCGGCAGCGCCCACACCGCCTTTTCCAAATCGTCCCAGCTCACGTTGGCATGAAATCCGCCGCTTGCTTTTGAGGACAGCTCCTGCCCATAGGCGGAAGCCGACGTACCCAGCACGACGATGACGGGTGAGAGCGATACCGCAGCCACGCGCAGCGCGTCCTCGTGCTCCAAATATGTCTCCGCCGGCACGAAGCCGACCTGCACCGTGCCGCGCGCGAGCGCGTCGGCGGTGGCCTCGTTGCTCGCGCCGAAGGTCACGTTGACCTTGCCGACCGTCACGCCCTCGTCGGCGAGCACGTCGATGAGCAGCGGCGGCAGCTTCTTTTTCAGCTCCAACAGCGCGTCCGTGTCGCGCTCGCCCGCGACAAACTCCACATTCAGCTCCGCGAGCGTGATGTCGTCCTCTACGGTCGGGGTCTGCCCGTCAGACGGCTTCAGAGTTTCCTCCCGCTTTCCGCAGCCGGCGAGCGCGGCGAGCAGCGCGAGGGTAAGAAGGAAGGATAAAATACGCTTCATGGTCAGCGCCTCCTTACATAGGATCATTTTTTCATTCTCATTATAGCATAGCGGGCAAGGGAAAAGTGTGACGGTTTTATTACAAATCACTTGATAATCCGTGAAAGCATGGTATGATTAAAAAGTCAGTTTTTCCGAGAGAGGGGGCGCGCTGTGACGGCGAAGAAGATCAGAATACGGCTCACCTGCGCGCTGTGCGCCCTTGCGCTCGCGCTTTCCCTCTCCGGCTGCGCCGCGCGGGAGACAGAAACGGACGACGGGCGGCTGCGCGTCGTGACGACGCTCTTTCCCTATTACGATTTTGCCCGCGCTGTCGCGGGCGGCCGCGCGGAGGTGACGCTGCTGCTCTCGCCCGGACGCGAGGCGCACAGCTTTGAGCCGACGCCGCTCGACGCCGTGACTATCTCCTGTGCCGACGTGTTCATCTACAACGGCGGCGAGGGCGAGGTTTGGGCGGACGATATGCTCGGCGCCGTTGGTGAGAATGTCGGCGCGGTCGTGCGCATGATGGATTTCGTGGACGCCCGTGAGGAGGAGTTTTCCGAGGGAATGCAGGGCGTAGACGAGCATGACCACGAGCATGGCGATCATGACGATCATGACCACGCGGACAGCGACGGGGTCGAGTATGACGAGCACATTTGGACCTCGCCCGCGAACGCGATCGTGCTCTGCCGCGCCGTCGCCGACACGCTGTGCGTGGCGGACGCGGCCAACGCGGATTTCTACCGCGCGAACTGCGAGGACTACTGCGCGCAGCTTTCCGCGCTCGACGCGGACTTCCGTGCCCTGCGGGAGAGCGCCGCGCGCAATCTGCTGATCTTTGCCGACCGCTTTCCGTTTTTGTACTTCTGCGAGGAGTACGATCTTGTTTACCGCGCGGCGTTTCACGGCTGCTCGGGCGACACAGAGCCGAGCCTTGCCACGCTCAAATATCTGATCGACCGGGTGAACGACGAGCAGATCCCCGTCGTCTACACCATCGACCTGAGCAGCCAAAAGGTCGCGGAGGCCGTGAGCGAATGCACCGGCGCGCGAATTGAGCGGCTGTGGTCGATGCAGACCGTCTCGCGCGCGGACTTCGACGCGGGGGAGACCTATCTCACGCTGATGCGGCGGAATTACGAGGTTTTGAAGGGAGGCTTGCTGTGATGGACAGGGAGATACTGCTTGAGTGCCGCGACGCGAGCCTCGGCTACGAGCGCCGCGCCCTGCTCGAGCACCTGACGTTTACCGTCTGCGCCGGGGATTACCTCTGCGTGGTGGGCGAGAACGGCAGCGGCAAATCAACGCTGATGAAAAGCCTGCTCGGGCTGCTCGCGCCGCTCTCCGGCACGATCGACTGCCCCGCGCAGCGCGCGGGCGCAATCGGCTACCTTCCGCAGCAGACGAGTGCACAGCGCGATTTTCCCGCGACGGTGAGCGAGGTCGTGCTTTCCGGCTTTGCCAACAAGCGGGGCCTGCACTTTTTCTACTCCGCCGCGGAGAAGAGCGCGGCGCTGATGAACATGGGAAAGCTCGGCGTGCTGGAGCTGCAAAACCGCTGCTACCGCGAGCTTTCCGGCGGACAGCAGCAGCGCGTGCTGCTCGCCCGCGCCCTGTGCGCGGCGGACTGTCTGCTCATTCTGGACGAGCCGGTCACGGGGCTCGATCCCGCCGCGGCGCAGGACCTTTATAAAACGCTGCGCTATCTCAATCAACAGGAGGGCATGGCGGTCGTGATGGTCACACACGATATGCCGAACGCCCTGCGCGAAGCGCGCACAATGCTGCACATTGGGCGCGACGGCTGGTTTTTCGGCACGGTGGCGGAGTACCTCGCCTCCCCCGCCGGCAAGCGGTTCGGAGGTGCGCTGTGAGCTTACTGCTGGAAATGTTTACCTATCCCTTTATCCTGCGGGCCTTCGCCGTGGGTATTCTCGTTTCGCTCTGCGCGGCGCTGCTCGGCGTGCCGCTCGTCTTGAAGCGCTATTCGATGATCGGCGATGGGCTTTCGCACGTCAGCTTCGGCGCGCTGGCGGTCGCGGTCGCCTGCGGCTTCGCGCCGCTCGCGTTCTCGGTGCCTGTCGTGGTAGCCTCGGCCTTTTTACTTCTGCGCATCGCGGAGAAAAGCCGCATCGGGGCGGACGCCGCCATCGCGGTGCTCTCGGCCTCGGCGCTTGCCATCGGCATCGTGGTCACGTCGCTCACCACCGGCATGACGACGGACGTGGACAGCTATATGTTCGGCAGCATCCTTGCCATGTCGCGCGGCGACGTGGCGCTCTCGGCGACGCTGGCCATCTCTGTACTGACGCTGTTTCTGCTCTTTTATCACCGGCTTTTCGCCGTCACCTTCGACGAGGGCTTCTCCCGCGCAACGGGCGTGAAGGTGGACGCCTACAACTCTCTCCTCGCGCTGCTCACGGCGCTGACGGTCGTGCTCGGTATGCGCATGATGGGCGCGATGCTCATCTCCAGCCTCATTATTTTTCCCGCGCTTTCCGCCATGCGGATCTTCAAGAGTTTTCGCGCAGTGGTGATTTGCGCGGGTGGGTTGAGCGTCGCGTGTTTCTGCGCGGGACTGATCGCGTCCTACCTGCTCTCCACGCCGGTCGGCGCGAGCGTGGTGCTCTGCAACCTGACGGTGTTCCTGCTCTGCTGCGCCGCAGGACGGAGATGAATTTATTTCAAAAAACCAGCGAGGCGCGGAGTCCCAAACGGGACTCCGCGCCTCGCGTTCGCTGTAAACGGCTCGCGCAAAAGCGGGATCAGATGACGTGGTACTCCTTGAGGAGCTTTTCGATGTCGGTGCCGCCGAGCTTGCCGAGCACCTTTTTGAGCGCCATTTTTTCGACGAGGTTCAGCTCCATGTCGGTGATCTTCTTTCCGTCGCGCAGCTTGACGGTCGCATCCAGCAGGTCGCGCACGTCGTAGACGCTGCCCCAGACCTCGGGTACGCCGCGGTCCACGTTGAGCAGGGTGTAGACGGCCTCCATGCCCGTGCGCATGGAATACTCGGTGGTGAAGATGGTGTCGCGCGGAGTTTCGGCAAACTGCCCGAGGAAGGCGAAGTTCACGCTGCCGTCGGGCACGACCTTCGGACGGTCGCCGTAGGCGCGCGGCATGAAGAAGGCGTCGATATACGGCATCATGACGGGCACGGTGTTGGCGCTGTTTTCGGCCATGTCCTCGATCTGCTCGACAGGCACGCCGAGGTGGTAGAGCCACTCCATGCAGATCTCCTTGCCGGTGCATTCGCGCATGGGCTTTTTGACGAAGTCGCCCGGCTTGTCGGTAAACAGGGAATAGACCCAAACGAGGCAGTGATCCTTGGGCTGTGCGCGGAACTGCGGCTGGCGGTTGATCGTCCAGCTCATCAGCCACGAGGAGTCTTTCACGGTCACGATGCCGCCGGTGACGACCTTGCCGGAGAACGGGTCGCGCTTGCATATATTGGTGATATAGGGAATGATGCGCCCGTCGAGCGTTTCGACGGTGGCGCTCATCCAGTTGGTCTGCTCGGGATCGCGGCAGAACTTGTCAGGATGGCCGAAGGACGGGTCCTGCGCGGCGATCTTGCGCCACATATCCCAGCCGCCGCCCTCCTTGAGCTCGGTGTCATAGGGCGCGGGTTCGTTCTGACTGCCCATGGCGGAGTTTTCCACGCAGCCGCCGTTCGTGATGAACACGAGGTCGTTCTCGGTCAGACCGATGCTGCCCCGTTCGCCGTTCTCGATCACGTCGATGCGCTTTGCGAGCTTGCGCATGGGGTCGGAGCAGTCGAACGCCACGTTCGTCACCTGCACGCCGAAATGAAACTGCACGCCGCGGCTCTCAAGGTATTTGACCATCGGCAGGATCATGGACTCATACTGGTTGTACTTCGTGAAACGCAGCGCCGTGAAGTCGGGCAGTCCGCCGATGTGGTGGATATAGCGCTGAAGATAGAGCTTCATTTCCAGCGCGCTGTGCCAGTTCTCGAAGGCAAACATCGTGCGCCAGTAGAGCCAGAAATTGGAGGACAGCACCTCCTCATCGAAAAAATCGGTGATCTTCTTGTCCTGCAAGTCCTCGTTCGGGGTGAAAAAGAGCTTCATGATCTCCATCGCGCCCTTGTCGGAAAGGTCGAACTTGCCGTCGGTGTGCGCGTCCTGCCCGCGTTTTTCGGTCGCGCGGCAGAGAGAATAGTTGGGGTCGGCCTTGTTGAGCCAGTAATACTCGTCGAGCACGCTCACGCCCTCGGTCTCAAGGGAGGGAATGGAGCGGAACAGATCCCACATGACCTCAAAATGGTTGTCCATCTCACGGCCGCCGCGCATGACGTAGCCGACGTTCTCAAACCGCCAGCCGTCGCAGGCGCCGCCCGCGGTCGCGCCCTTTTCGAGGATGTGCACACGCTCGCCCTTCATCTGGCCGTCGCGGACGAGATAGCACGCGGCGGTCAGCGCCGCAAGGCCGCTGCCAACGAGATAGGCGGATTTATTGTCCACGCCCTCGGGCTTTTTTGGGCGGGCGAAGGCTTCGTAATTGCCGCTGGAATAATACATGGAAAAACCTCCTCATAAGCTGTATGCTCTATGATTTCCTTTTTACAGGGAAAGCATACCGCAGAACGCAATGGCCTTCCAGTGGCAGAAAACGCCCCGTGACAGAAAACTTATCACGGGGCGCAGGGCTGTATGGAATTTTATCATTCCGCCGGTTTTGCCAAAACGGGCTTGTCGGTCCGCATCCGCCCGAGCGCAGCGGGAACGCTGCCGTGGATGACCTGATCGAGCCGATCCACGATGAGCCCGGGATCGGCCTTCATGCCGCTTTTGATCCAGTCGAGCATCAATCCGACAAACATATATTTGTAGAGCGAGGCGATAAAGTCCATATCCTCCTCCCGCACGTTCATTCCCTGCGCCTGCTCCTTGATCACGTCCCTGAGCAGATCGTAGGTGACGCGGTAGAGGTAATTCTCCACCTGCTCGCGGCTGACGGAGCGGTAGACGTTGAGGATAAAGGGCTTATTCTCCTGCACGGCCTCGAAAATCTGCAAGAGGCCCTGCTGCCACGTTTCGTAGGTCTTCTTACCCGCAAGGGCCTTGGCCGCGTCCTCCGCGCAGCACCACTCGACGAGATCGTAGATGTCCCGAAAATGGTAGTAGAAGGTCATGCGGTTGATGCCGCAGTCCTCGGCAATATCGTTGATGGTGATTTTGTTGAGCGGCTTTTGCAGCAGCAGATGCTTCAGCGACGCCTCCAGCGCGCGTTTTGTGACCTGAGACATGGCGCGGCCTCCTTTTCCGTGGCTGTGCCTATTTTACCCGACCGGCGGGAAAAATGCAAGAACGCATCGCGGGAATTTTTTACAGGGGCTTTTCAAACCGGCCGCGCCGTGCTATACTTCCTCTCGGAATATCACATAAGCATGGATCGGAGGAATGTGTATGGAGGCAGAAGAGCTGCTACGTGTGCTGCACACGGCGGAGCGGCTGAAGGACGAGACGAGGCATTGCTATACCTCCGGCGGACGGCATGAGAGCGTGGCCGAGCACAGCTGGCGGCTGGCGCTGACGGCCCTTTTCCTGCGCGACGAGTTTCCCGCGCTGGACATGGATAAGGTGATCAGGATGTGCCTGATCCACGACCTCGGCGAGTGCTTCACCGGCGATATTCCGACCTTTCTCAAGTCCGACGGCGACGAGAAGCGTGAGCAGGCGGCCTTGAGCGAATGGGTCGCGTCGCTCCCCACGCCGTACAGTACGGAGTTGAAAGCGCTCTACGCCGAGATGGACGCGCTGGAAACGGACGAGGCGAAGCTCTATAAGGCGCTCGATAAGCTCGAAGCGGTCATTCAGCACAATGAGTCCGATATTTCGACGTGGCTGCCGCGCGAATACGAGCTGAACCTGACCTACGCCGACGAAAGCGTGGCGTTTTCCGAATATCTCACGACGCTGCGCGAGGTGCTCCGACAGGAGACAAAGGATAAGATCGCGGCAGCGGAAGAACATAAAGGGAGTTGATCTGTATGGCAGGAACGGTACATGAGGTAGAAAATCACGCGCTGCTCGCACAGACGGAGTGTGAGGCGGCGTCCGCCGCACAGGAGCTTGCCGGGGCGGCGGGCCTGCACCGCGGGCAGATCGTGGTGGTCGGCTGTTCGACGAGCGAGGTCGTCGGTCATCAGGTGGGCAGCTGGTCCACACCGGAGGCCGCGCAGGCGATTTTCCGCGGCTTGCAGAGCGTTTTCGCGCCGATGGGCGTTTATCTCGCGGCGCAGTGCTGCGAGCATCTCAACCGCGCGCTGATCGTGGAGCACGAGGCCGTGCCGAACGCGGAGATCGTCAATGTGCTGCCGCAGCCGAAGGCGGGCAGCTCGTTCGCGACCGCCGCCTACGAGGGTTTCCGCTACCCCGTCGCGCTTGAGGAGATCCGCGCCGATGCGGGGCTGGACATCGGCGGCACGCTCATCGGAATGCATCTCAAGAGGGTCGCCGTGCCGGTGCGGTTGAAGCAGGACCACATCGGGCAGGCCATCGTGCTTGCGGCCCGCGTGCGCCCCAAATTCATCGGCGGCGAGCGCGCTATCTACGATGAAAAGCTCAAGGACGGCTATCCCGATTTCAACGCAAAGTAAAGAAAAAGCACCGAATGGAAGTCGGTGCTTTTCTTCGTTTTTCTACCACGAAAAAAGTTTTTCTTTACTTTACTGATAGAAATACCCTATAATCAATAGAAATGGACGCGCCGCGGTGCGCGGGCGCGTCCTATGATCCCGGAAAGGTGTGAAGGTATTTGTCAAGACTCGACATTATGACGCCGTCGCGGGCGCAGACTGTGATCGACGGGCTGTACCGCGACGTGGAGCGGCGCATCGCCGCCAGCCCGCCGGGACTGTGTCCGGTAGACCTTGCGATGAACTTTTTGAACCTCTGCCACGCGCAGACCTGCGGGAAGTGCGTGCCCTGCCGCGTCGGACTCGGCCAGCTTTCCGACCTGATGGCGAGCGTGCTCGACGGCAAGGCGACGATGGAGACCGTCGCGCTCATCGAGCGCACCGCCCGCGTGATCGTCAACAGCGCGGACTGCGCCATCGGGCGCGACGCGGCGCGGCTGGTGCTTGACGGTCTGCACGGCTTCCGCGACGATTATGAGGAGCACGTCCTGCGCCACCGCTGCCTCGGCGGGATGCAGAACCCCGTCCCCTGCGTGGCGCTGTGCCCTGCGGGCGTGGACATTCCCGGCTACACCGTGCTGGTGAAGTACGGCCGCTACGCGGACGCCGTGCGGCTCATCCGGCAGGACAACCCCTTTCCCTCCGCCTGCGCGTACATCTGCGAGCATCCCTGCGAGGCGCGCTGCCGCCGCAACATGATCGACGCCGCGGTGAATATCCGCGGCCTCAAGCGCTACGCGGTCGATCACGCGGGCTACGTGCCGCACCCCGACTGCGCCGAGCCGACCGGCAGGACGGTCGCCATCGTCGGCGGCGGGCCGAGCGGGCTGTCGGCGGCATACTACCTCGCGCTGATGGGCCACCGGGTCACGGTCTACGAAAAGCGCGCGAAGCTCGGCGGAATGCTGCGCTACGGCATCCCCGCCTACCGTCTGCCGCGCGAGGTGCTGGACGCGGAGATCGCGTCGCTCCTCTCCGTCGGCATCGACGTGAAGACCGACACGGACGTCGGAGACGAGATCACCTTTGACGAGCTGCGCGGCCAGTACGACGCGCTCTACCTCGCGCTCGGCGCGCACACGGATAAAAAGACCGGCATCGACGGCGAGGACGCCGAGGGCGTCATCTCCGCCGTGGAGATGCTGCGCGAGATCGGCGACGACCGGATGCCCGATTTCCGAGATAAGGAGATCGTCGTCATCGGCGGCGGCAACGTCGCGATGGACGTCTGCCGCAGCGCGGTGCGTCTCGGTGCGCGCAAGGTGAGCTGCGTCTACCGCCGCCGTCAGGAGGATATGACCGCCCTGCCGGAGGAGGTCGAGGGCGCGGTCGCCGAGGGTGTGGAGCTTATCACATTGCAGGCTCCCGTGCGCATCGAGACGAACGAGCAGGGCCGCGCCGCTGCGCTGTGGACGCAGCCGCAGATCATCGGCGAGATGGACGGGAAGGGCCGCCCCAGGCCGGAGAAGGCGAGGCTCTTTGAGCGGCGCATCGCGGCGGACGTGATCGTGGTCGCCATCGGGCAGGGCGTGGAGACGCACGGCTTCGAGCAGACGAAGATCACCATCAAGCGCGGCGCTTTCGTCGCCGAGGCCAGCGGCCAGATCGACAACATGGACGGCGTGTTCGCCGGCGGCGACTGCGTCACCGGCCCCGCGACCGTTATCCGTGCCATCGCGGCAGGCAAGGTCGCGGCGGCGAACATCGACGAGTATCTCGGCTATCACCACGTCATCGATGTGGGCGTGGAGGTGCCGACCGCGCGGTTGAACAATAAGCCGCCCCACGGCCGCATCAACACGACCGAACGCGAGGCCGACGAGCGCAAGCGCGATTTCCTGTGCATCGAGTGCGGCATGACGGACGAGGAGACTTACGCCGAGGCGTCCCGCTGCCTGCGCTGCGACCACTTCGGCTACGGCATTTTCCGCGGAGGGAGGAAAGGCAAATGGTAAGGAACGTCACGCTGACCATCGACCACAAGAGCATCACCGTACCCGACACGACCACCATCCTCGAAGCCGCGCGGAAGCTCAACATCAATATTCCCACACTCTGCTACCTGAAGGATCTCAACGAGATCGCCGCCTGCCGATTGTGCTGCGTGGAGGTCAGGGGCATGGAGCGCCTTGTCCCCGCGTGCGACAACGTGGTGGCGGACGGTATGGAAGTCTTTACCAACAGCCCCAAGGCGCGCGAGGCGCGCCGCGCGAACCTGCGGCTCATCCTCTCCGAGCATGACACGAGCTGCACGAGCTGCTCGCGCAGCGGGAACTGCACGCTGCAATCGCTTGCGAACGACTTCAATATGCGCGGTATGCACTATCCGACCAAGCTGCGCGGCGAGACGGTGGACTGCTCCACGCCGCTCATCCGCGAAAACGACAAGTGCGTGAAGTGTATGCGCTGCATTCAGGTCTGCGAGAAGGTGCAGACCGTGAAGATCTGGGATCTGCTCGGCACCGGCTCCCGCGCGGCGGTGGACGTTTCCCGCAACCGCCGCATTCAGGACACCGAATGCACCTACTGCGGCCAGTGCATCACGCACTGTCCCACGGCGGCGCTGCGCGAGCGCGACGACACGGGCCGCGTCTTTGACGCCATCGACGATCCCAACACCGTCACCGTCGTGCAGGTCGCGCCGGCGGTGCGCGCGGCATGGGCGGAGCAGTTCAACCTTTCGCCGGAGTTTGCCACGCCGAAGCGCATGGCGGCGGCGCTGCGCGAGCTGGGCTTCAACTACGTCTTTGACACCGACTTTGCCGCCGACCTCACCGTCATGGAGGAGGGGAGCGAGTTTATCGAGCGCTTCACGCACAGGGAGGAGCACCGCTGGCCGATGTTCACCTCCTGCTGTCCCGGCTGGGTGCGCTTTTTGAAGTCGCAGTACCCCGAGCTGACGGAGAACCTCTCCACCGCGAAGTCCCCGCAGCAGATGTTCGGCGCCGTCGCCAAGACCTACTTTGCCGAAAAGACTGGCATCGACCCCAAGCGGCTGTTCGTCGTGTCCGTCATGCCGTGCGTGGCGAAAAAGAGCGAGTGCGCCCTGCCGACGATGCGCGGCGAGAGCGGCGTTCCCGATGTGGACGTGAGCATCACCACGCGCGAGCTGGACATCATGCTTCGCGCGAACCACATTTCTCCCGTCCACCTGCCGGAGGAGGAGTTTGACTCCCCGCTCGGCACGGGTACGGGCGCGGCGGTCGTGTTCGGCGCGACCGGCGGCGTGATGGACGCCGCGCTCCGCTCGGCGTACTACCTCGTGACCGGAAAGAACCCAGACCCCGACGCCTTTACCGCCGTGCGCGGCATGGACGGCTGGAAGGAGGCGGGCTTTACCATCCCTGGGGCGGGTGAGGTGAAGGTCGCGGTGGTGAGCGGGCTTGGGAACGCAAGGTGGCTGCTCGACGCCATCGGGCGCGGCGAGGCGCGGTATGATTTCGTCGAGGTCATGGCCTGTCCCGGCGGCTGCGCGGGCGGCGGCGGCCAGCCCATCCACGACGGGCAGGAGCTGGCGGAGCCGCGCGGCAGCGTGCTTTGGCGGCTCGACAAGGGAGGGACGCTGCGCTTCTCGCACGAAAACCCCGACGTGCAGGCGCTTTACCGGGACTATCTCGGCAAGCCGCTCGGCGAAAAGCCGCACCGTCTGCTCCACACCGACCACCTCGCGTGGGAGATGCCGACCGCGCAAAAGGGGCAGTAAACGGACGAAAAGCGCGGTTTTTGCCGCGCTTTTCCGCTTTTTTATCTTTTTGCAAATAACAGTAGCTTTTTGCGGATTTTGTGGTACAATAAGTGCACTGTTGTCGTTCCGCGCGGTTGGCGCGGCGGGAAAGAGATTTCTGCGCGAAAGAGGCGTTTTTCATGGAATTTGTTGCAAATGAGTCCAAAAAAGTCGAGATCGAGACCTCGACCGGCGTTTATCGGCGTCATGCCATCCAGACGCATTTTGTTCAGATCGGTGAAAATTACATTGATTTGATCGAGCGCTACGTCAAGCCGCTCTATGAGGAGGGCGATCTGCTGAGCATCAGCGAGAAGGTCATCGCCCTGTGTCAGAAGCGTGTTGTGTACCGCAAGGACATTCATCCCGGCTTTTGGGCGAAGCTCCTGTGCCGCTTCGTACACGTCACGCCTGCCGGTCCCGGCGCGGGCACGCCGCACAAAATGCAGCTCATTATTATGATCTGCGGTCTGCCGCGCGTGCTGTTCGCGGCCTTCTGCTCGGCGGTGACGAAGCTCTTCGGCAAGAAGGGCGTGTTCTACAAGGTCTGCGGGCACGAGGTGGACGGCATTGACGGCCTGATCGACTACGATATTTCCTTCAAGGAATACGTGGACTACGGCATCCTCAATCCCGAAAATCCCTCCGGCGTGTGCGACGAGATCTACGAAAAGACCGGCGTGAAGGCCATGATCATCGACGCGAGCGACCTTGACTGCGTGATCCTCGGCAAGTGCAGTTCCGTCACGCTGACGAGCGAGCAGCTGCGCGAGATCGTGCGCGACAACCCCGCGGGGCAGGAGGGGCAGTGTACGCCGTTTATCCTTATCCGTAAGAAGGAGTGACGGAAACGGAGAAACAGAGCTTTCGGCCGGCAGCGATGCGCTGCCGGCCGATTTTTTATCTTGAGGAGGGAAAAAGCGCGCAGCGCCGTTTGAGGCGCTGCGCGCTGATGCTTTTGGTACTCGCTTCCGGCGGGGCATCGCTTACTTCTTGTCGTACATATCAATGAGCTTGACGAGGTGCTCGTAGCGCTCCTTCGCGGCCTCCTCGTTGCGCGCGAACAGAGTGTCGGCGCGCTCGGGGAACTCGCGGGTCAGGCGGCTGTAACGGGCTTCGTTCATCAGGAACTCCTGATAGCCGCCCGCGGGCGCCTTGGAGTCAAGCGTGAACTTCTGCTCGGCGGCGGGATTGAAGCGGAACAGGTTCCAGTAGCCGCACTCGACGGCCTTCTTCATTTCCTTCTGGCAGTTCATCATGCCGCCCTTGATGGAGTGCATCTCGCAGGGGCTGTAGCCGATGATGAGGGACGGGCCGTTGTACGCCTCGGCCTCGCAGATGGCTTTGATGGTCTGCGCGGGGTTCGCGCCCATAGCGACCTGCGCGACGTAAACGTAGCCGTACTGCATTGCGATCTCGGAGAGGCTCTTCTTCTTGGTCTCCTTGCCGGCGGCCGCGAACTGCGCGACTTGGCCGATGTTGGACGCCTTGGACGCCTGTCCGCCGGTGTTGGAGTAGACCTCGGTATCAAAGACGAAGATGTTCACGTCCTTATTCTGCGCGATGACGTGGTCGAGTCCGCCGTAGCCGATGTCGTAGGCCCAGCCGTCGCCGCCGAAGATCCACTGGGACTTCTTGGAGAGGTATTCCTTCTTATCGAGGATCTCCGCGACCAGCTTGCACGCGGCGCAGTCGCAGAACTTCTCGCCCTTTGCCTTGAGTTCGGCGGCGTGGTCGGCGAACTGCGGGATGGCGGCCAGCTCGTCCACGGTGGCGATGCTCGCCATCAGCGCGGCGATGTAAGCCTTCGTCGCCTCGGCGTTGGCCCTGCCGTCGGTGAAGGTGTCGAGCCACTTCTGCGCGGCCTCCTTCAGCTCCGGACGCGCCCACTCGACCGCGATCAGCTCGCGCGTCTTGTCGGCGAGATCCTCGCGGATCTTCTCCTGACCGATGAACATACCGAAGCCGTGCTCGGCGTTGTCCTCAAACAGGGAGTTGCACCACGCGGGGCCGTGGCCGTTCTTGTCGGTGCAGTACGGCGAGGTGGCGCCGGGGCCGCCCCAGATGGACGAGCAGCCGGTGGCGTTGGAGATGTACATACGGTCACCGAAGAGCTGGGTGATGAGACGGGCATAGCTCGTCTCGGCGCAGCCGGCGCAGGAGCCGGAGAACTCGAGCATGGGCTGCATGAACTGGCTGCCCATGACGGTGGTATCCTGCATATCGGCCTTGGGCGCGACCTCGTCCACGCAGTAGTCGAAGACCTGCTGCTGGGCAAGCTCGCCCTCCTGCGCGACCATCGTGAGCGCGTTCACCGGGCACTGTCCGATGCACACGCCGCAGCCCATGCAGTCGAGCGGGCTGATGGCCATAGTGTACTTATAAACGCCCTTGCCCTTGCCGGCCTTGACGTCAACGATCTTGGCGCTCGCGGGCGCGTTTTTGGCCTCCTCCTCGGTGAGAGCGAAGGGACGGATGGTGGCGTGCGGGCAGACGTAGGCGCAGTTGTTGCACTGGATGCACTTCTCGGCGTCCCAGGTGGGGACGGAAACGGCAACGCCGCGCTTTTCGTAAGCGGCGGCGCCCAGCTCCCACTGGCCATCCACGTGCGGCAGGAACGCGGAGACCGGCAGAGAGTCGCCGTCCATGCGGTCCACGGGATCGAGAATATCCCTGACCTGCCTGACCAGCTCGGCCTTGCCCTTGAGCTCGACCGCTTCGTCCTTATCCACGGCGTTCGCCCAGTCGGCGGGCACGTCGATCTTCTTGTACGCGGTCGCGCCGAGGTCGATGGCCTTGTGGTTCATATCGACGACGTCCTGCCCCTTCTTGAGGTAGGAGTGCGTCGCAGCGTCCTTCATATAGCCGATGGCCTCCGCCTCGGGCATGACCCTGGCGAGGGAGAAGAACGCGCTCTGGAGAATGGTGTTGTTGCGCTTGCCCATGCCGATCTCGATGGCGAGGTCGATG
>CAVKBJ010000154.1:0-5970 GCA_963654505.1 Lachnospiraceae bacterium | reverse complement strand
TCCTCGACCGTCTCGCGCCCGTAGCGGCCCTGATACTCAATGTTATGCACGGTGATGACCGTGCGGATGGACCGATAAAACTCATTGCGCACGGCCTCGTCGCGGATATAGACCGGCACGAGCGCGGTCTGCCAGTCGTTGCAGTGAACGACGTCCGGCTTCTCCGGCAGGCACGGCAGCAGCTCCGTCACCGCGCGGGAGAAGAAAGCAAAGCGCTCGCCGTCGTCGTAATAGCCGTAAAGCTCAGGACGCTTGAAATACTGCTCGTTATCCACGAAGTACCACCTGACGCCCTGCCACTCGTAGGAGAAAAGTCCGCAGTAGAGGCTGCGCCACGCAAGGCGCACGTAGGTATAGCGTTCAAAATGCAGCCGGTCGCGCCATGCGTCCGCGACGCATTGGTAGAGCGGCAGAATGACGCTCACGCTCTCGCCGTTCGCGGCGAGGGATTGCGGCAGGCTGCCCGCAACGTCCGCAAGGCCGCCGGTCTTGCAGAAGGGAACGGCCTCGGACGTGACGTAAAGAATGTTCATGGCTCTCCTCCTTGTAAATAAAATGGTCAGATGATGCTGCCCTTGGAAACGACGATGGGATAGCTCTCATGCCCTATGAGCGTGCGGCCCGGCAGGACCTCCACGCCCTTGTCGGCAATGACGTGGCGCAGCGTCGCGCCGTCGCGCACGCGCGTGCCCTTAAAGAGAATAGAGTCGCGCAGCTCCGCGCCGCGCTCCACCGTCACGCCGGGGAACAGGATGCAGTTCTCCACGCGGCCCTCGATGGTACAGCCGTCCGCGACGAGCGAATTCTTCACGCAGCTCTCCGGCGCAAAGTAGCTCGACGCCTCGTCGTCCTCCTTGGCGAGGATAGGCCGCGCGGCGGCGAACAGCTCGGCGCGGATGGAGCTTTGCAGCAGCTCCATCGAGCGGTCATAATACTCCTGCACGGAGCGCAGCTGGGCGGCGTAGCCGTCCCAGACGTAGCTTTGAAGCCGCAGCCGGCTGGTCATGCCCGCGAGCACGTCGCGGCGGAAGCTGTACTTCTCCTGCGCGGTACACTCGTCCACGAGCGCGATCAGGAGTTCCTTTTTGAGAACGTAGATCTCCAGCGAACGGTAGCCGCGGGGCGCGGTCGGTGCGCACCAGACCTGCTCGATGCTCCCGTCGGGAGCAAGCGTAAAGTAGGTCGCGTTGTCCACGAATTTCCCGTTGGCCGTGCAGACGGCTGTGACGTCCGCGCCGCTTTCCATGTGTGCGGCAAGCACGTCGGAGAGCGGCAGATTGATGATCAGGTCGCTGTCGGAGAGCACGACGTAGTCCTGCCGGATCTCCTCAAGGTACGTTCTCACACCGGCAAGCGCCTCCAGCTTGCCGCGGAACTCGCCGCCGCGGTAGGCGCGGGTGTCGGCAAAGGGCGGCAGGATACGCAGTCCGCCGTATTTGCGCGCCATGTCCCATGTCTTGCCGTTGCCGATGTGGTCAAGGAGACTCTGATAGTTGCCGTGCAGCACCACGCCGACGTCGGTAATGCCGGCGGCGTGCATATTTGAGAGCACGAAATCGACGACGCGGTATCGTCCGCCGAACGGGACGGAGGCGGGCATACGGTGCTCCGTCAGCTCGCGCAGTCCCGGCTCCTGCTCGCAGGAAAAAATGATGCCGTGCAGTCCGTTCATCGTACCGTCTCCTTTCCCTCGCGGTTGAGCATCCGATTGGCTTTCAGCTCACAGCCCTCCGCGATTTCCGCCTCGGGGCCGACGACCGTGATGCCCCACTCTTCCAGCGGCGCCGCCTCAGGCGACGCGCCGACGCGGGCGTTTTCGCCCACCCGAACGTTCTCGCCAAGAATAGCGTAGGCGACCCTCGCGCCGTGCTCCACGACCGCTCCGGGCATGAGGATGGAATACTCCACCTCCGCGCCCTCGGCCACCGTACAGCGCTGGGAGAGGACGGAGTTGCGCACCGTGCCCTCGACCTCCGAGCCGCGGGTGACGACGCTGTGCTCGACCTCCGCCGTCTCGCCGAGATAGGCGGGCGGCTCGCTCTCCGCGCGGGCGTAGATGGACCAGTCCTTATCAAGGAGGTTCAGGCCGCTGCTCTGCGCGAGCATATCCATGTTCGCGTCCCAAAGCGAGTCGAGCGTGCCGACGTCCTTCCAGTAGCCCTCAAAGCGGTAGGCAGACATTTTCTCACCGGCGGCGAGCATCGTGGGAATGATGTTCTTACCGAAGTCGTTGCTCGAAGCCGCGTCGTTCTCGTCCGCGATCAGATATTCGCGCAGCTTCTTCCATGTGAAAACGTAAATACCCATCGAAGCAAGGTTGCTTTTGGGTGCTTTCGGCTTTTCCTCAAACTCCGTGACGGTGTCCTCACCATCGACGTTCATGATGCCGAAGCGGCTCGCCTCGTCCCACGGCACCTCCATCACCGCGATGGTACACTCCGCGTGTACGCGCTTGTGGTGCGCGAGCATGGCGGCATAGTCCATCTTGTAGATGTGGTCGCCGGAGAGAATGAGCACATATTCGGGATCGTACATATCCACAAAGCCGATGTTCTGGTAGATGGCGTTCGCCGTACCCTTGAACCACGTCGCGCCGCCCGCGCTCTGATAGGGCGGGAGAATATGTACGCCGCCGTCCGCGCGGTCGAGGTCCCACGGCTGGCCGTTGCCGATGTAGCGGTTGAGCTCCAGCGGGCGGTACTGCGTGAGGACGCCGATGGTGTCGATGCCGGAGTTCGCGCAGTTGGAAAGGGGAAAGTCAATTATGCGGAATTTCCCGCCGAACGGGACGGCGGGCTTTGCCATGTTCTCCGTCAGGACGTACAGGCGGCTGCCCTGTCCGCCGGCGAGGAGCATGGCGATGCACTCTTTTTTCATGCCGGTGATTCCTCCCTTGCCTTGCTTTTTTTCGTGTTCGTTTTTTTGTATTCGCCCTCTCCGCGCAGAATGACCGCGCCGAGCGGCGGGATATTGACAGTGATGGACTGCCCGCGCCCGTGCGAGGGAACTATCTGCGTTTTGATCGGCTTTTCATTGCGCCACGCGCCCGTGCCGCCGAACTCCGCCGCGTCGGTGGAAAGCTCCTCGTGCCACACTCTGCGCGGCGGGACGCCGAAGCGGTAATTCCGGCAGCCGTTGGGCGAAAAGCTGACCGCGACGACCAGCTCCTCCCCCTCGCCGCCGCGGCGGATAAAGACGACCGTGTTGTTCCGGTTGTCGTCCGCGACGAGCCATTCAAAGCCCGCCCATTCGAAGTCCACGCGCCAGAGCGCGGGGTTTGCCAGATAGTACCGGTTGAGCGTGCGGAAGAAGTCCTGCGTTTTTCGATTGGCGTCGTTTCCGAGCAGATACCAGTCGAGCTGACCGGCAAAGTCCCACTCGTGCCACTGCCCCAGCTCCGCGCCCATGAAGGTGAGCTTCTTGCCCGGGTGCGTGAGCATATAGACCATGAAGCCGCGCACACCGGCGAGCTGCTGCTCCTCACTGCCCGGCATCTTGCCGCGCAGACTGCCTTTCATATACACCACCTCGTCGTGCGAGATGGGCAGGACAAAATTCTCCGAAAAGGCGTACATCAGCGAGAATGTGATGTCCTTATGGTGGAACTGCCGGAACCACGGGTCGAGCTTGAGATAGTGGCACATATCGTTCATCCAGCCCATGTTCCACTTGAGGTTGAAGCCCAGCCCTCCGTCGCTCACGGGATAGGTCACGAGCGGCCACGCGGTCGATTCCTCCGCCACCATCATCACGTTCGGGTCGATGGAAAATGCCATCGTATTGAGGTCGCGCAGGAAGGCGACCGCCTCCAGATTTTCGTGTCCGCCGTTTTCATTTGGCGTCCACTCGCCCGCCGCGCGTCCGTAATCGAGATAGAGCATGGACGCCACTGCGTCCACGCGCAGGCCGTCAATGTGATACTCCCGCAGCCAGTAGGCGGCAGACGAGAGCAGGAAGCTCTTGACCTCGCCGCGCCCGTAGTCGAACACCCGCGTGCCCCAGCCCGCGTGCTCGCACTTTTGCGGATCGGCGTATTCATAGCACGGCTCGCCGTCGAAGTCGATCAGGCCGTGCGCGTCCTTGCAGAAGTGCGCCGGCACCCAGTCGAGAATGACCGAAACGCCCTTTCGGTGCATCACGTCCACGAAGTACATGAAGTCGTGCGGCGTGCCGTAACGCGAGGTCGGCGCGAAGTAGCCGGTACACTGATAGCCCCACGAATCGTCGAGCGGATACTCGGTCACGGGCATCAGCTCCACGCAGTTGTAGCCGAGGTCGGAAACGTACCCACTCAGCTCATCGGCAAGCGAGCGGTAGTCGTAGAAATCGCCGTTTTCGCGCCGCCGCCACGAGCCGAGGTGGACCTCATAGATGTTCAGCGGGCGGTCGTAGGCCGGCCGCTTCGCGGCAAGATAGGCCGCGTCGCCCCAGTCGTAGCCCGCGAGGTCGTAGAGCTTGCTCGCCGTGCCGGGCCGTGTCTCGGCGTGGAAAGCGTATGGGTCTGCCTTGAGCGTCACCGCTCCAGCACGTGAGGTGACAGCGAATTTATAGGTGTCGTACTGCGAAAGCCCCGCGATCTCTGCCTCCCAAATGCCGCCGTCAAGTCGGCGCATCGGGTGCGCGGCGGCGTTCCACGCGCAGAAATTGCCCACGACGCTCACCGCCCTCGCGTGCGGCGCCCAGACGCGGAACACCCAGCCTGTCTCCGTGCGGTGTGCGCCGAGCGCACGGTACAGCTCCGCTGCGCGGCCATCGGCAAAGGCGGCAGGATCAAAATGCTCCATGACGCTTGTCCTCCCCTCGTCAAGCATACGCGCCCGCGGGCGCGAACAGCGTCGAATTTATTCCTTCAGCTTGCGGTCCTCGCTCCATTTCGTGAGCTTGGTCTTGTTGCCCTTTTCGTCCATAACGTAGGTGTTGTTGAGCTGATTTTTGAGATCGCCGAGCACGGAATTGACATATTCCTGCCGCAGCGCCGCGCGCTCGACCTTTTCATCGTCCGTCAGCTCGCGCTGTTTGGAAAGCCGCGAGAGCTCATTGATGCGCTCGATCTTTTTTTGTTCCATTTCTCAGTCCGTCTCCCTTTCCCTCACAGATACCGGCGCAGCAATATCCCCGTGCGCCCCTTTTTGCTCAGGCCGCCGACCACGGCGACCTCGAATTTTCCCAGTCCCCGCGCGGAGATCACGTCTCCCTGTGCAACGGGCGCATCGCTCTTTGCGACCTCGCGGTAGTTCTTCTGTACGCGCCCCGCGGCGATCAACTCCGCGGCCCTTGTGCGGCTCATGGAAAAGCCTGCGGCGGTCACAGCGTCGAGCCGCAGCGTCAAAACCGTATCACGAATTTCCCTGACCCTCTGCTCCGGCACCCGCAGCTCGTCCGCGCCGATGCGCGCAAGGCGCAGCGCCGTGCGTCCCGCTCCCGTCCAGTTGTCGAGCAGGTACGGCGCGACCGCCGCGCTCACGATGAGGTCGGCGCTCCCCTCGCTCACAAGGATGTCTCCGAGCGTTTCGCGCTCGACACCGAGGGCCATCAGGCTCCCGAGCAGGTCGCGGTGCGTGGGCCGCTCGCTCTCGTGCCATACCGCGCGGAGGAACGCCATTGCCTCGGTCATATCGGCCTCCTCCTGCCAGTCTGGCAGGAAGAAAAGCATCCGCCGCTCCGCGCCCTCATAGCCGCCGAGGAGGGCAAAGCCCTCGTGAACGGCGGTGGCACGCAGCAGGTCCCTCGCACTCTGCGCCTCGGCGGGGCTTAGAAACGCCATGTTCGTCGGCAGGTTCCGCTGACGGCACTGCTCGTATTTATCCAGCACGTGCCCCAGCAGCACGCGCTCGTCCGCGCTCTTTGCCGCGCAATCCAGCAAGCTCCGTCGATCCATGGTATCGTTTCCGTCTGTTTCCTTTCCGGTACTACTTTTACGAGTATATTCTATCATAAAATCCACTCACTTTCAATAGACAGCATAGAAAA
>CAVKBJ010000153.1:0-4343 GCA_963654505.1 Lachnospiraceae bacterium | reverse complement strand
CAATAGGGGCATTTTTTGGGTGTTTTTTCCGGCTCTTGACTTGGGGAAAATGAGGATTTTCAAATAGAAACCGCCCGGACAGGGAGTGTATCGTCGGGGCGGCTGTTATCGCAAGATTTCTGTTTTTTCCGGCTCTTGACCGTCAGACGCGGATAAACGCGAGCTGTCGGCAAGCACCAGTTTGAGCAGCTTGTCGCGGAATGTTTCTGTGCTGCTGTGATTGAAAAACAACTCCGCAACAATGGTCTGCCCGTTCCTCTGGGTCGTGATGATACTGTCGGGGGTCTGTTCTGTCATAAGCAGTGATTTTTTTCCAGTTTGTGGGCATACCCATCATGAGGAAAAGATCGGTCATTGGGATTTTGCTGTTCTGTTCTGCGGCATTATCGAGCAGCTTGGAAAGCTGCCGCTTAAATGCCAGAAAATCCTCATGGGGGAGCAGATACCGAAAAGCGAGAACCACAGAAAAGTAGTCGCGCTTTCCGTAAATGTACTCCTGCCCGTTTTTAGGAATAGAGAGTTTTTGATGGAGCAACAGGTCGGGAATGTCATGCTTGGCGCAGCGATGGGTGAAAAGCCTTTCATTGTGGGCGCATACGTTTCTGAAATCCGTCAGAACCTCTAATAATTGTTTTAGCTGATGCTCGTTTATTCCCTCAAATTCGATGCTGACGGCGGCTTTCACCTGCGGCTGAGAATATTCATACATCTTTGACAACGTGCCAAATGTCAATGCGCCTACCAGCACCCAAAGAGGAACATTGTGGTGGCTGGTTTTGTGATGCTCTATAAACCGTACCATCAACTCTTGCCGCTTGCGGGGGTATTCAAGCTCCTGTGAGCGTCTGTTCCTTTGCTTTGGCACAAAATAAGCATAGCCTCCGAGACTCTATATACGATTCGGAAGCTATGCTTATTTTCTACCGATTAAAGATAGGCAAAGCAAGGTATACTTACGTGACTCAACTTGAAAAACGAGTTTTGCCCTTCATCGAAGGTCAGTGTGATTCCCTGCGTTCGACTATCCAAAACCGAGCAGAAGAAACCTTGCACAATGATTTGGGTCGCTGCTTGCGTCATCTTGTGTACCGCCGTGCGGCCACAAAGCAGCGCGGACGCGGAAACGCACAGTTCAACGCTGCCCGAGGAAAGCACTGCCAATACAACACCATACGACGCTGCGGACGTATGAGGCCGAGAAAATGTTCAAAGCGCACTTGAATTTTTCACAAACGTGTGGTAATTTATAAGCGAAAAACGGTTAGAAGGCTCTAACTGCGAACTGAAAGACAGATAGGAGGACATTTGTCATGAAGAAATCAGCTATGTCTATGTTTGCCGCAGGCGTTCTGTTCGGCACGGCAGGTATCAGACTGCTGGGCAGCAAGGACGCCAGAAAGGCCTACGCCCACACAACTGCCGCGGCACTGCGCGCCAGGGAGGACGTGATGAAGGCGGTCACAGCCGTGCGCGAGGGCGCGGAGGATGTTTACGCCGACGCGAAAGAAATCAACGAGCGCCGCGCGGAGACGGAGGCTGCCGCCGTGGTGGAGGACGCTTCCGCGGAGGAAAGCAAGGCGGAGTAATCCATGAAATGCACAATCCTACATGAAACGCCCGGGCGGCTGCGGGTACATCTCTGCTGCGGTCGGATGACGCTGTGGCAGGCGGACATGCTGGAACACTATCTGCTGGCGGTAGACGGCGTGCGCTCCGTCAAGGTCTATGACCGGACGCGGGACGCCGTGGTGTTGTATGGCGCGGAACGGGAGCGGATGATCCGCGCGCTGGCGAGGTTTTCCTTTGACGAGGCGGAGAAGCTGGATCTGGTGCCGGAGCACACCTCCCGTGCGCTGAACCGCGAGTTTGAGGACAAGCTTGCCGGCGCCGTCATGCGCCGCTGCCTATCCAAGCTGTTCCTTCCCGTGCCGGTGACGACCGCCATCGCACTCGTGCGTTCGGCCGGATATATCCGCGAGGGTATTTCCGCGCTGCTGCGCGGGCAGCTTTCCGTCGCTGTGCTGGACGCCGCCGCCGTTACCGTGTCGATGGCGCGCGGCGATTTCGCGACCGCCGGCTCGGTGATGTTCATGCTGCGGCTCGGCGAGATTCTGGACGAGTGGACGCACAAAAAGTCCGTTGCCGACCTTGCCGGCGCGATGTCGCTCAATGTGGAGCAGGTTTGGCTCAAAACCGGCGGGACGGAAACGCTCATTCCCATCCATACCGTCAAGGCGGGCGATGAGATCGTCGTGCGCACGGGCAGCCTGATCCCGCTCGACGGCCGCGTCGCTGCCGGAGAGGCGATGGTCAATCAGTCGTCCCTGACGGGCGAGCCGCTGCCGGTCCCCAAGCGCGAGGGAAGCCTCGTCTATGCCGGGACGGTTGCCGAGGAGGGCGAGTGCGTTATCCGTGTGGAGAAGGCGTCAGGCAGCGGGCGGTATGACCGCATCGTCCGAATGATCGAGGAATCGGAAAAGCTCAAGTCCGCCGCCGAGGACAAGGCGTCCCGCCTTGCCGACCGCCTCGTACCGTACACGCTCGGCGGCACGCTGCTGACCTATCTTCTCACGCGCAATGCGAACAAGGCGCTCGCGGTGCTGATGGTGGACTTCTCCTGCGCGCTCAAGCTGGCTATACCCATCGCGGTGCTGTCCGCCATGCGCGAGAGCAGCACCCATCATATCTCCGTCAAGGGCGGACGGTTCCTGGAGGCTGTGGCGCAGGCGGACACCGTCGTTTTTGATAAGACCGGTACGCTCACTCATGCGACGCCCACCGTCGCGGAGGTCGTCCCCTTCGGCGGACATGACGAAGCGGAAATGCTCCGCCTTGCCGCCTGTCTGGAGGAGCATTACCCTCATTCCATGGCAAACGCGGTGGTGGAGGAGGCGAAGCGGCGCGGTCTCACCCACGAGGAATACCATTCGCAGGTGCAGTATGTCGTGGCGCACGGTATTTCCAGCATAGTGGAGGGCAGGAAGGTCATTATTGGCAGCGCGCACTTTGTCTTTGAGGACGAGGGCTGCCGCGTGCCAGCGGGCGAGCAGACGAAATTTGACGCGCTGCCCACCGCGTATTCCCACCTGTATCTGTGCATTGCGGGCGAGCTGGCGGCGGTCATCTGCGTCCACGATCCGCTGCGCGGGGAGGCGAAGGACGCGATCCGCGCACTGCACGCGCTCGGCATCGGCAAGGTCGTGATGATGACCGGCGACAACCGCCGCACGGCGGAGTCCGTCGCCGCCGAGGTCGGCGTGGACGAGTTTTTCGCCGAGGTGCTGCCCGAGGACAAGGCGGCGTTTATCCGTGGTGAAAAGGCAGCGGGGCGCACCGTCATCATGATCGGCGACGGCGTGAACGACTCTCCCGCCCTCTCCGAGGCGGACGCCGGGATCGCCATTTCTACCGGCGCGGCCATTGCCCGCGAGATCGCCGACATCACCGTTGCGTCGGAGAGTCTTTTCGCGCTCGTCACGCTGCGGAGGCTCAGCGATGAGATGATGAAGCGCATTCACCGGAACTACCGCTTCATCGTCGGCTTCAATTTCTCGCTGATCGCACTGGGTGTGCTCGGCGTCCTGCCGTCGACGGTTTCGGCGCTGCTGCACAATATGTCCACGCTCGGCATCAGCCTCAAAAGCATGACCGATCTGCTGCCGGACGGCGGCGCACAGGAGAAAGATGCGCTATAAGCGCATTTTTCTCCTGATGGTTGGTTAAGGTTATCTAACAAGAGGATATAACCCGATGAAAAGAAACCATCGCTTCTGGGACAGAAACGCAAAGCTCTACGACCGCTTCATGCGAAAAGACGCGGCGGCATACGGCGAGATGTATGAGCTGATCAGGCCGGTTGTGCGGCATAAAACGGTGTTGGAGCTGGCGGCCGGCACGGGACTGATCGCAAAGCATATCGTAAACGCGGCAGATCGGATCGAAGCGACAGACGCCTCATCGGAGATGATCCGCGAGGCGAAGCGGGGCAATCTCTCCGCAAAGCTGCACTTTTCGGCGCAGGATATGTTTCATCTTCCCTATGCGGACCGGTCCTTCGACGTGGTGATCGTTTCCAACGCGCTGCATATCGTGCCGCAGCCGGAGAAGGCCTTGCGCGAGATCAGGCGGGTGCTGAAGGACGACGGCGTGCTCATCGCGCCGACCTTTACCCATGCGGAAAGTTCGCTTCTCGGAAAAGTCAAGGCATTTCTGATGAAGCTCGCGGGCTTTCCGCTGCGTAGCAAGTGGACGAGCGGGGAGTACCTGACGTTTCTTGGAAAGAACGGTTGGACGGTGCGGAAAAGCACGGTGCTGAAAGCGTCCTTCCCGCTGACCTATGCCGA
>CAVKBJ010000152.1:0-8543 GCA_963654505.1 Lachnospiraceae bacterium | reverse complement strand
GGAAAGAGTAAAGGGGCTTGAGAGAATCGTAAAGGCAATAGGGGCTTTCATGTGTGTTCCTCCATTCTTTTTTGCAGTGTGGCGGTGTTCAGCTCGGAGAGGTAGACGATCTGGGAGTGGTAGGGGTGGTCGCAGACAAGGAAGGATTTGGGGAGATCGTCGCAGACCTCAAGCACCGTGCCCTCCCTCTGCGCGCGGTCGAGAAAGGCGCGGGTGAGCTTGGACTGGGAGGTGATCTCAAGGTCGAAAACGCCGATGATGCGGCGCTCGGCGAGCATCTGATTTCTGCCGATGTGAAGATACATTTCAGACCACCCTTCCGTTTTCGACGCGGAGGACCTTGCCGCCGAGAAGCGTTTCCAGCCGGTCCTCCTCGCAGCAGGTGATGAACACCTGCCCACCCGAGATACGATTCAAGACAAATTCCTGCCGGCGGGGGTCGAGCTCGGAGAGAACGTCGTCGAGCAGGAGGACGGGCGCAAAGCCGGTCAGCTCGCGGAAAATGTCCCGCTCGGCGAGCTTGAGGGAGAGCGCGGCGGTGCGCGTCTGCCCCTGCGAGGAATAGGCGCGGGCGGCGGCCCCGCCGATGGAGACGGCGATATCGTCCTTATGCGGGCCGGAGAGACACAGACGGGAGGCAAGCTCGGCCTGGTAATGCTCGCGCTGGTGGGCCATGAGCTGATCGAATACCGTCTCCTGCGGGGCGAGGGGGGCGGCGACGGTGCTGACGGTCTTATAATGAAGCGACAGCTCCTCCCTGCCGCCGGAGCACTCGCGGTGCGCGAGGGCGGCATAGTCCGCGAGGAGCTTGCAGAAACGGGCGCGGTAGTAGATGAGCACCGCGCCGCACTGGGCCATGCGGAGGTTGAAGTCGGGGAGCGTATCGAGCAGCGAGGGGTGCTCGTCCGCGTCGCGCAGGATGCGCGTTTTGTGCTCGTAGAGACGGTTATATTCTGCGAGGGCCGCGTCGTAGCGCGGGCGGAGCTGGGAGAGCGAAGCGTCCATAAACCGACGTCTCGCAGCGGCCCCGTCGCGGATGAGCAGGAGGTCGTCGGGACAGAAATAGACGGTGTTGAGGACGCCGGAGAGGTCGCCCGCGCGCTTGCAGGGAACCTGATTGACGCTCATTTTTCGTCTCTTGGCGCGGGAAAGCTCGATCTCCACGGTGAAATTGCGGCTGCGGGAAAAGACGCCGCCGGTGAGCTTCGCCGCGTCGGCGTCGAAGGAGATCAGCTCCTTATCCGCGCGGGCGCGGGGCGAGCGGGCGCAGGAGAGGTAAACGGCGGCCTCGAGCAGGTTCGTCTTGCCCTGCGCGTTCTCGCCGACGATGACGTTGACCGAGGGGTCGAAGGTCACGCTCTCGTGTGCGTAGTTGCGGAAATGGTCGAGCGTGAGAGAGTCAAGACGCATATTCGACCGTGAGCGTCCGCCCGGCGAAAGCGACGATGTCGCCGGGGCGGAGCTTTCTGCCGCGCTGGGTGCAGACCTCGCCGTTGACGCTGACCTCTCCATTCAGGATACGCAGCTTGGCTTCGCCGCCGGTGGAGACGAGAGAGGCGAGTTTGAGGAGGTCTTGCAGGCGGATAAATTCAGTGGTGATGGGAAGAACGGTCATAGACGGACCTCTTTTCTGTTATTGTGCCTTGAGACGGACGGGAAGGACCATGTAGAGAAAGTTCTCCTCGCCGTCGGTCGGGACGAGGATAGCGGGAGAAATGCCGGTGTTGAGCTCGAGCTTCAGCTCGTCGGCGGGAGCGTAGCGCAGCGCATCCATAAGGTAGCGGTTGTTGAAGCCGATCTCAAGACCCTGCCCGTCGCCGTCGATGCGGCAGACGTCCTTCGCGTCGCCGTTGCCGGTTTTGGCAGAGAGCAGGACGCAGTCCTTTTCAAAGATGCAGCGCACGGGGCTTTTGAGCTTTTCGGAGATGACGACGCTCACGCGGTCGAGGCTTTCGAGCATGGTCTTCGTTTCAATTCGGACAGAGATCGGATTGCGGCGCGGAATGGCGTTCTTATAGTCGAGAAACTCGCCCTCGAGACGGCGGCAGATCAGCTCTGTTTCGCCCATCTCAAAGAGAATGTGGCGCTGGCCGAGGGTGATGGTGGCGAAAGCGTCGATGTCCTCGCAGATCTTTTCGACCTCGTTGAGCGCCGTGCCAGGCGCGACGAAGGAGAACGCGCCGCCCTCGATGCGCTCGAGAGGCTCGCGGCGGAGGGCAAGGCGGAAGCCGTCCACGGCCACGACTGTCAGGCCGTTCTCGCCGATCTCGAAAAGCTCGCCCATGTGGACGGGACGGGCCTCGTTCGTGGAAACGGCGAAGGAGGTCTGCTGGATCATGGCGCGGAGGGTCTTTTCCGGGAGGGAGACGGAATACTTCTCCTCTACCTCGGGCAGCTCCGGAAAGTCGGCGGCAGAGAGGGCGAGAATGTCAAAGTCCGCGTCGCCGCAGGAGAGGTGGACCATGAGCTTTTCGTCGGAAGAAAAGGTGATCACATCGTCGGGCATACGGCGGATGATGTCGCCGAACAGTCGCGCGGAGAGAACGAGATCGCCGCCTTCCTGCTCCTCGACGGAAAAGCGGGTGCGGATGCCGGTCTGCATATTGTAGCCGGAGACGGTGAGCACGCTGTCCTCACACGAGAGGAGGAGACCCTCGAGTGCGGGAATGGAGCTTTTCGAGGCGACCGCGCGGGAGGTGGTGTTGATGGCATTTTGAAGAAGGAGCTTCTCGCAGGAAAATTTCATAATGCGATCCCTTTCTTGAAAAAAAGAATAGAATTTATAGTCGTTCTCGTAGTAGAAGAGGGAAATTGTGAAAAAGTGGTCGGAGCAGCAGTAAAATCAGGGGATTTGGGGTGTGGGAAAGATTGGGGAAAGGAGAAGAAAAAATGTGGTATGTGTGGAAAGGAGAGGTTATCCACAGCCGCAGTGGAAATAGTAATGTTAAGTCTGGGGAAAAAGAGGGGGGTTATTTTTTGGAGTTGATGTTGATGGTAATGTCCTTGATCGTCTGCGCGAAAGCGGGGTCGGACTGGATCTTGGCCTCGACCTGCTCGAGCGAGTGGAGGACGGTGGAGTGGTCACGGCCGCCGAATTCGCGCCCGATGTCCGGCGAGGAAAGGTTCGTCATGCGGCGAACGAGGTACATTGCGGCCTGACGGGCGGTGACGGCTTCGCGGCTGCGGGAGGGACCCTTGACCACAGTCTCGTCGATGCCGAAGAAGCGGGAGACCTCGTCGATGATCGAGGCGGCGGTGGGAATGTATTCGTTCGACTTGCGGAGCATATCGCGCACGGCGCGGTTGGCGCTCTCCTCGTCCATCTCCTTGCCGATGAGATCGCGGTAGGCGAGGATCTTATTCATCGTGCCCTCCAGCTGGCGGACGTTGGAGGTGACGTTCTCGGCGATGTATTTGGCGATGTCGTCGTCGATGAAGGTGCCCCACTGGGCGGCCTTGTTCTTGATGATGGCAAGGCGCGTCTCGAAATCGGGCGGCTGTACGTCCACGAGAAGTCCCCACTCGAAGCGGGTCTGCAAGCGGTCCTCCAGCTGCTGCATCTCCTTGGGCGAGCGGTCGGAGGTGAGGACGATCTGGCGCTTGGACTCGTAGAGGGTGTTGAAGGTATGGAAGAACTCCTCCTGCGTCTGCTTGCGGCCGGCGATGAACTGCACGTCGTCCATCAGCAGGAGGTCGGCGTCGCGGTACTTGCTGCGGAATTCGACGTTTTTGCCGGTGCGGATGGCTTCGACCAGCTCATTTGTAAAATCGTCGCCCTTGATGTAGACGATCTTGACGTTTGGGGTTTTCGTGCGGATCTCGTGGGCGATGGCGTAGATGAGGTGCGTTTTGCCGAGGCCGGAGTCGCCGTAGATGAAAAGAGGGTTATAGTGCTCAGCGGGCGCGTCGGCCACGGCGCGGGCCGCGGCGTAGGCGAGCTTGTTGCTGTCGCCCACGACGAAGGTATCGAAGGTGAACTCGCCGGACTCCAAAAGAGAGGTCGGCTTTTTGGGCTTATCCTGCCCGAAGGCGGCGCGCTCGCCGGCGGAGAGAAGCTTCACGTCGAAATCGGCGGAGAAGATCTCCTTGAGGGCCGCTTTGAGGTTCGGGAGAAAGAGGGACTCGATCGTCCCGCGCTTGAAGTCGTTGGGGCAGCAGAGATAAAAGGTCATATCGCGGATGGCTACCGCCTCCACCTCGTCGAACCAGGTGGAGATGGCAGTTTCGGCCAGACCGCCGGCGCGCAGGCGCTCAAGCACGACCTGCCAGACGTCAGCTACAGAGTTCAATGAAAACGCTCCTTTCATGGGCGGAAATGAAGGCACGGCGCGCTGGGCGCGGCGCAAAATATCACCTTTTTATTATAGCAGAGTTTCGGAGAAAAAGCAACCGTATTTTATATTTAGATAATGTATGCAGTGCGGCGAAGAGAGTGAATTGCGGTCGGAAAAGGAAAATACCACAAGATTTTGTGGCTTGACAGGGCGGGACTCTTCTTATATAATATTCCGAGCGTTGCTTGACAGCGGCGCGTGGACAGGCTACTGCGGGGGCGGGCGACCGCCGCCGTCGAGTAAGAGCGGCCATTGGCCGCCGGCAAACTTTATCAGGAGGTGTAACGCAATGGCTACTTCTCGTACCTATCAGCCCAAGAAGCTTCAGCGCTCCAAGGAACACGGCTTCCGCAAGAGAATGGCGACTGCCAACGGCCGCAAGGTTTTGGCTCGCCGCCGCGCAAGAGGCCGCGCCCGTCTGACCCATTGAGGGAGCCAAAGGCGCATCGCATATAGATAGACCGAGGGACGGACGATGGAAGAAAGATCGCCGTCCCTTAGCGGCTATCGTCCGAGGTCGCCGGCTTGGCGGCGGACAGATGCAGGAGAGAGATTATGAAGCGAACGATGACCGTCAAGGAAAATTATGAGTTTCGCCGGATCTATGCCAAGGGGCGATCCGGCGTTTCGCCGTACCTTGTGGTCTATGTCCGCCCGAACCGGCGGGGGCACAACCGCCTCGGCGTGACGGTGAGCACCAAGCTCGGGCACGCCGTGGTGCGCAACCGTGTGCGACGTCGGCTGCGGGAGATCTTCCGGCTCAATCAGAAGGCGCTCGCACAGGGCTACGACTTCATCCTCGTCGCGCGCACGCGCGCGGTCGGGGCGGAATACCGCGAGCTGGAGCGCGCGTTTCTGGGCGTGTGCGGAAGGCTCGGCGTGCGGGAGAAGAAGCCGTGAAGCGCGTTCTGCTCGCGCTTGTGCGCTTTTACCGCAAGAATATCTCTCCTCTGCGTCCCCCCTGCTGCCGCTTTATCCCCACCTGCTCGCAGTACGCGCTCGAGGCCATCGAGAAGTACGGCGCGCTCAAGGGAGGGTGGCTGGCGTTTCGGCGTATCCTGCGATGCCATCCGTTCTATCGGGGCGGAAAAATCTACGACCCTGTTCCCTGAGCGGGAACACCAAAAAACACGGAGGACACAAAAATGTTTGCAACGATCGGATACTATATCTGTATCCCTTTCGCATGGCTGCTCCGCGCGCTCTATGAGCTGACAGGCTCCTACGGCTGGGCGCTGGTGCTCTTTACCGTGGTCATCAAGCTGGTGCTGCTGCCCTTCCAGATGAAGTCGAAGAAGAGCATGATGCGCATGAGCCGCTTCCAGCCCATGATCAAGGAAATTCAGACGCGGTACAAGAACAACAGCGTGAAGATGAACGAGGAAATGCAGAAGCTCTACGCCGAGGAGGGCGTCAATCCCATGAGCGGCTGCCTGTGGAGCTTTCTCCCCTTCCCCATCCTGATCGCGCTGTATTCCATCATCCGCCAGCCCATCACCCGCTTCATGATGCTCACGAACGAGGTCATGGAGACGGTCGTTGACGCTGTGAGCGAAACGGACTTCGACATGAGCGCCATCGCGACGATCAAGGACGGCGTCATGTCCGTCAAGGACGGGCTGACGCAGCTCCAGCCCTACGGTCAGATCACGCTTGTCAAGGCGGCGCAGGAGCTGGACGTCAGCCTGCCCGAGGGCTGGATCAACATGGACTTCAGCTTCCTCGGTCTGGACCTCACGCTGATCCCGCAGAACGTCATCGGTCAGATCACGACCGGCGGCTGGGCCGTTATCGGCGTGCTGCTCATCCCCATCGTCTCCGGCGCGCTGAGCTTCTGGCAGTCCAAAGTCTCTATGGCGAGCAATCCCGCGAGCAGCGATCCGAGCGATCCCACCGCGCGCTCGACCCGCATGATGATGTGGATGATGCCGCTCATGTCGCTGTGGATCGGCTTCACGCTGCCGGCGTCCCTCGGCGTGTACTGGATCGCCAACAGCGTTCTCATGCTCGTGCAGGAGAAGGTTCTCAACAAATACTTCAAGAAGTCCATGGCCGCGGAGGACGAGGCGCGCGAAAAGGCGCGCATGGAGGACCGCCTCCGCCGCATGGAGGAGGCCCGCGTCGCCCAGCAGCAGCGCGAGGCGGAGAAGAAAACGCTGAAGGAAAAGCAGAAGGCCGCACAGGCCGCCAAGGCCGCTAAGGCCGAAAAGGCCAAAAAGGCCACCACCGAGAACGGCCGCATCGGAGACCGTCCGTACGCCAGAGGCCGTTCGTTCAACGCCGACCACTACGGCGAATAACGAAGAAGGAGCTTGTCTTATATGATCAAGTTTGTTGATATGACGGGCAAGACCGAGGACGAGGCCATCCGCCGCGCGCTCGAACAGCTCGGCAGGGAGCGCGACGACGTTTCCGTGGAGATCCTTGAACGCGCGAGGTCCGGCTTTTTCGGCTTCGGCGGCTCGCCCGCGACCGTCCGCGTGAGCTATGACGACGGTCAGCCCGAACCGAAGCAGGAGAAGAAAAAGCCCGAGGAGAAGCCCGCCGCGCCCGCGGCGGAGAAGAGGCCTGTCTACTGCGCAGAGGTATTGCAGAAGAAGGAAGTCCGCGCGAAGAACAGACCCGAGCGCGAGAGCCGCCGCGGCGAGCGTCCCGCCCGCGCGGAAAAGCCCGCGCGCGAGCCGGTCGATCTCGGCGAGGAGGTCCATGACGAAAAGAGCGAGCAGGTGCGCGCGTTCCTCAACGGTCTGCTCGAGCACATGGACGCAAAGGCCGAGGTCAAGGTCTACGAGGTAGAAAAGGGCCGCTATAAGGTCATTTTGGAGGGCGAGAAGCTCGGCGCGCTCATCGGCCGCAGGGGCGAAACGCTCGACGCCATCCAGCAGCTGACAAATTATTCCATCAACCGCGGGGGCGAGAGCAAGCGCGCGCGCGTGCAGATCGACGCGGAGAACTACCGCGAAAAGCGCGAGGAGAGTCTGGAGCGTCTGGCACAGAAGGTCGCGGGGAAGGTGGTCAAGTACCGCCGCAACGTGACGCTCGAGCCGATGAACGCTTACGAGCGCCATGTGATCCACACGGCCTTGCAGGACGCGCAGTACATCTCGACCTTCTCCATCGGCACGGAGCCGAACCGCCGCGTGGTCGTTTCCTACGACCGCACGAAGCAGTAAAAAAATGCAGAGGAAAAGACGCCGTGCGGCGTCTTTTCTTTTTTCGAACGCTTGTTTTTTGGAGCCGTTTTTGGTATGATACAAAAGAAAAAGTATGCACCGGAGAAAAAAGAGAGGAAACGGGAAAAATGAAGCTGATCTCATGGAACGTCAACGGCCTGCGGGCCTGCCTGAACAAGGGCTTTCTGGATTTTGTGTCGCTCGCGGACGCGGACGTGATCTGTTTGCAGGAAACGAAGCTCCAGCCCCATCAGGTGAGCTTCGAGCTGCCGGATTATAAGATGTACTTCAACAGCGCGGACAAGGCCGGCTATTCCGGCACGGCGGTGCTGACGAGGACCGAGCCGCTGAGCGTCACCTACGATTTCGGGGACGACGAGCACCGGCACGAGGGGCGCGTCATCACGGCGGAGTATGAGGACTTCTACCTCGTGTGCTGTTACACGCCCAACTCGCAGGACGAGCTCAGGCGCCTTCCCTACCGGATGCGGTGGGAGGACAATCTGCGGGCGTATCTGTGCGGGCTGGACAAGGTCAAGCCCGTGGTGTACTGCGGCGATCTGAACGTGGCGCACGAGGAGATCGATTTGAAGAATCCCAAGACGAACCACTTTAACCCCGGCTTTTCCGACGAGGAGCGCGGGAAGATGACCGAGCTTCTCGCGGCGGGGTTTGTGGATTCCTTCCGCGCGCTTTGGCCCGAGCGGACGGACGCATACTCGTGGTGGAGCTACCGCGCGGCGTCGCGGGAGCGGAACGTGGGGTGGAGGATCGACTACTTCATCGTGTCCGAGCGGCTGCGGGAGAGGATCAAAAAAGCAGAGATCTGGAGCGAGGTCATGGGCAGCGACCACTGTCCCGTGATGCTGGAGCTGGCGTGAGAGAGGGTGAACGCATGAGCGTGCATGAGGGGCACCGGCAGAGAAAAAAGGAGCAGTTTCGCGAGCACGGGCTGGACGCCTTTGCCGACCATGAGGTGTTGGAGCTGCTGCTTTATTACGCCGTTCCGCGGCAGGACACGAACCCCATCGCGCAC
>CAVKBJ010000151.1:0-9021 GCA_963654505.1 Lachnospiraceae bacterium | reverse complement strand
CCCTGCTGCACAGGTAAGGCGGCGCGATGCGGGAACTGAAAAGGCGGTCTGCTCTTGCAGGCCGCCTTTTTCGTGCAGATAGCCAAAGAAAGCGAAAATTTTTGTGCAGAATGTTGGATATTTGCGATATTGACGATTTGCGCCCGCAAGGCTATAATTCACTCATTCAATCCAATAAAGCGAAATGCGACGAACGAGACAAGTACCATGCGCCATTCGGTCACAGCGAGTCGGGGACAGTGGGAGCCCGATACACAGAAGCCATGCGAATAACACTCGGGAGCAGCGATCTGAACGGCTTCGGCCCGGTAGGAAAGACGCGG
This sequence comes from Lachnospiraceae bacterium, assembly GCA_963654505.1. GTDB lineage: Bacteria > Bacillota > Clostridia > Oscillospirales > Oscillospiraceae > Hominicoprocola. Next base: position 8,698 of record CAVKBJ010000151.1, on the reverse strand, counting down.
GGTGCGGCGTTAATGCACAGGGGTTTGTTAGAACCCCGCAAAGGGGTCGGTTTCATACCGGCAAATTAGGTGGCACCACGGATGCGCAGCGATTCGTCCTAAAATTACAGGACGTCGCTGCTTTATTTTATTCGGAGGTGCTTTTTATGTGCGCTATCATTGGTTTCGACTCCCCCACCCTGACCGAGCAGGAGATCCGTCCCTTCTTCGACCGCACCGTTTCCCGCGGTCCCGACATGACGCGGCTGGAAAAGGCCGGCAACGGGATGCTCGGCTTCCACCGCCTTGCCATCATGGGCCTGCACGACGAGGGGATGCAGCCCTTCCGTCTCGGCGGCGACATGGCCGTGTGCAACGGCGAGCTGTACGGCTTCCGCCCCGTCAAAAAGGAGCTGGAGGCCAGGGGCTATACCTTCGCGTCCGAGTCCGACTGCGAGATCATCCTTCCCCTCTACCGCGAGTACGGCGTGGAGATGTTCGCGAGGCTCGACGCCGAGTTCGCCATGATCATCTACGACAGCAAAACCGACAGCCTCGTCGCCGCGCGCGATCCCATCGGCATCCGCCCGCTCTTTTACGGCTATCTCGCCGACGGCGGCATCATCTTTGCGAGCGAGGCGAAAAACCTGATCGGCCTCTGTAAGCGCGTCATGCCCTTCCCGCCGGGACACTACTACGCCGGTGGAAAGTTCGTCCGCTACGCCGACCTGACCACCGTGAAGGCGTATTCCGGCGACGACCTCGACACCGTGTGCAAGACTATCCGCGAAAAGCTCATCGCGGGCGTGGAAAAGCGTCTCGACGCGGACGCGCCGCTCGGTTTCCTGCTCTCCGGCGGGCTGGATTCCAGCCTTGTCTGCGCCATCTCCGCAAAGCTGCTCGGCCGAAAGCTGCGCACCTTTGCCATCGGCATGGATCTCGATCCCATCGACCTCAAGTACGCCCGCGAGGTCGCCGACTTCATCGGCGCCGAGCACACCGAGGTCATCATGACGCGCGAGCAGGTGCTCTCCTCGCTTGAGGAGGTCGTCTCCCTCCTCGGCACCTACGACATCACCACCATTCGCGCGAGCATGGGAATGTACCTGTGCTGCAAGGCCATCCACGAGCAGACCGACGTGCGCGTGCTGATGACGGGCGAGATCAGCGACGAGCTGTTCGGCTACAAGTACACGGACTTCGCCCCCTCGCCCGAAGCCTTCCAGCAGGAGGCCAAAAAGCGCGTGGACGAGCTGTATATGTACGACGTTCTCCGCGCCGACCGCTGCATCTCGTCCAACTCCATCGAGGCGCGCGTGCCGTTCGGCGACCTTGATTTCGTCAGGTACGTCATGAGCATCGACCCAAAGCTCAAGGTCAACAGCTACCACATGGGCAAGTACCTGCTGCGCGAGGCGTTCGCCGCCGACCACATCCTGCCCGAGGACATTCTGTGGCGGCAGAAGGCCGCCTTCTCCGATGCCGTGGGGCACTCGATGGTGGACGATCTCAAGGAGTACGCCGAGAGCCTGTACACCGACGCGGAGTACGAGGAAAAGCGGAAGCAGTATACTTTCGCGACGCCGTTCACGAAGGAGAGCCTGCTCTACCGCGAGCTGTTCGAGAAATACTATCCCGGTCAGGCCGAGATGGTCAAGGACTTCTGGATGCCGAACAAGGACTGGGAGGGCTGCGACGTCAAGGACCCCTCCGCCCGCGTGCTCTCGAACTACGGCGCGAGCGGCGTGTGAGAAAAACGCTATATATGCGCTATATATGATTTACAAAGCCGCCTCCGGGGAAGGACCCGGAGGCGGCTTTCGTTGTGCTGTTTGTCGTCCTTGCGCGGGCGGGGCTTTGCGCTCAGCCGCGGACGGGGATGAGGTCGCGATAGTGGAGATACATGATCTGCCCGGTGTACGGGTTGATGCCGGGGAGATAAGCGGAGTAGACGCAATCCTCCACGGTGGTGCCGGCGGCGGACGCCAGCACCTCGCTCACCCCCGTCAGCTTGCCCGTGATCCAGACAAGGTCGCCCGGGTGGAGGCTGGCATTGGTGCTGCCGAAGGAGGTGTACTCCCCGGCTTCGCGCTCGTGCTCCCCTGTGCTGTCGTTGTAGTTATAGATGTTGGTCACCGGCGCGGTCTGATACCAGCCGATTTGGTGGGCGTAGACGCTGCGCTCCGCCACGGCGACGGCCTGCTCGATGGTGCAGGTGCCGTTGGGGCTGAGCGTCGTCGCGGTGGTGCCCTTGACGAGATCGAGCGCGTTCATGAACGCCATTGCCTCCTTCGCCCAGCTCTGCACCTGCGCGTTATCGGAGAAAGATGAGAGCTTGGAGGTATAGCTGGTGTAGCTGTAGTCGGAGTTCTTCTCCACATAGCGCAGCGTGCGGTAGAGGAAAGTCGCCATCTGCTGGCGGCTGAGCGTGGCGTTCGGCGAGAAGGTGGTCGCCGAGGTGCCGGAGGTGATGCCCGCGGCGTAGGCCTTGAGGACGTAGGCGTCATCCGTGTCCGTAAAGGTGCCGGAGGAGGCGGGCGTGATGCTCTTGCCCGTCAGTGTTTCGGCAAGCCGCACCGCCACGGAGCAGAATTGCAGGCGGGAGATGGACTTCGTGTAGTCGCTGCCGAGCAGCGCGGTATCGAGCAGATCGTCGTTCAGGGCGAGGTTCACGTCGCTCTGCGCCCAGGAGCTGACCTTGGCAGCAGACTTCTGCGGTAGAGTAAAGGTGCCGGGATACAGCTCGGAGGTGTTCAGCGCCTGACTTTCCTCCCATTGCAGGCTGGCGTTCATCTCCTCCTGATACCGGTCAAGGCTCAGTCCCGTGCCGGAGGCGTAAACGTCCCGCGCGGTCAGATGCTGCTGAAGATAGCGGTGGGAGTGACCGCAGTATTCGCAGCTGAGCCAGTAGACGTGCTCTCCTGCGGCGTTCACGCCGATATACGCCTCCTCCGTGGGATACTCGGCGCTATCCGAGTGGGCCAGCTTCTCCGTCTTGAGCATGATCTCCGTATCACTATTATGAGGAGCGACGTGGTTCGCGTTGTACTCGCACTTGCCGCAGATGGCGCAGGAATAGTAATACCGGCGGGCATACTGGCAGGCCTGCGCATAGGTGTAGACACGGTCGGCCGTCCGGATCTGCAGGTTGTACTGGTGGGCGGTACACCAGTTGTCCTTCGCGGCGGCGTCGCCCGCTTTCTGGGCGGCGTAAACATCATTGCCGGAGTAGGTCTTGATGGTGTAGGGGATCTTATAGCCGCGCTGAGCCTGAGCCTCCTTGAGCGCGGGCACGGCGGATTCGGGGATATACACCACGGTCTCGGCGGTATAGAAGGGCAGGTCGCTCCGTCCCTCCCACATATAGACTCCGGCGATGGGCAGCCAGAGGTAATCGTCCATCGCCCCGATGAACTGATAGACATCCACTTTATCGCTGAGCCAAAGCTCCTTCAAATATTTCGCGTAGCAGATGAAAAAGCACGTTCCATCCCCCGTTATCTTTTGGTCGGTGTCCAGAATGAGGGTGCGGATGCTGTCGGTGTTCTCCAGAACATGGTTGGCGTCGGTCATGACGGTCACACCGGTGACGAAGTTTTCAAGCTGCTTGGTGGCTGCCACGGCCTGGGTGCGGGGCGTCGCCATCGACCGCCTGGCCTGCTGGAGAAGCTCCGTTTTCCGCTCCAGATCGGCGTTCAGCTCCGCCTTCTCCTCCGCGGTATAGCGCTCGCCGGGGATAGTCAGGCTGACCTGAAGGGTGGGATAATACTGGGCGCTGGTGCGGATGGTGGCGGGCACGCCGTTGACGGTGGCGGAGAAGGTGTCGGGGCTGACGATATTTTCGCCGCCGACTGTTTTGTAGTTGGCGCAGTAGTCTTTCGTGGTGTCGAACGACAGCTTGATGTTCACGAGATAGGTCGTGCCGGCGCGGAAGAGATACTCATCGTCGTCCGTCACAACGTCGTCGCCCTGCCACTCAGTGTACAAGACGGTGGCGCCGTTGGCGAGCAGGTCGATATTGCCGCTCTTCATGGACGTTACGGTGACGGCGGTCTCCATCTCGTTGGGGTCGCCCGCCTTCGGCAGGTCGATGACGACGTCGACGTGCTTGAGCTTCGTTTCCGCGGCAAAGGCCGCGGTCGGCAGCAGGGTAAGTGCCAGTGCGAGACAGAGAAGTGTGCTCAAGAGTTTCTTTTTCATGGTTCCCTCCTAATAATTTTGCTTTTCAGCGGCGCTTATTTTGCCGCGGCCGGTTCTGCAGGAAGCGGCTTTTCCGCGTTCACGGCCTCGGGTGCGCTTTTCCTTGCTTCGGCGTTCTGCTTCGTTTCGGCGTTCTGCTTCGTTTCGGCGATCCGCATCTCCATGCTGCCCTTGATGATGGCTCCCCTGACGACGGAGATGGTGCCGGTGGTGATGCGCCCGTTGATCCGTGCGCCGGCCTCGAGCGCGGTGTTGCCGACGATCTTCAGATCGCCCGTGATCTCACCGGCGCACAGCAGCTCCCTCGCCGTCACGTTGCCAATGATCTTTGAGCCATCGCTCACGGTGACAGTACCGTTCGACACGACGTCGCCGATGAGCGAGCAGTCGATGAGCACGAGCCCTCCGGCGGTGATGCTGCTCTCAATATTTGAGCAGAGCTTGACCGTCCCGTTGGAGGCGATGCTGCCTTTGAAGCGCCCGGCGATCTCCACGTCGCCGGCGGCGCGCAGCGTGCCCTCAAAAGCCGTGCCGACAGCCAGAAAGCTCACCGGGGGCCTTGAAGCCCCCGCCGGCGCCGGTCTGTTCTCGCCACGCGGCTCCGCCGTCCGTGCGGACGGTATTTCCTCCGCGTCCCGGTTGAATACCTCTTTGAGTGTTTGCCTGAAGTTTTCCATAACCGTTCTCCTCATACTTCTCTTCTGCGTTACCGCAGGCTTCTTATCTAACAGACTATATCATAGCAGAAAATTCCCCCGTCAGCAAGCCCCTCAACACGAAATGTATAAATTTGCGGCCCGAAATGTGAAACAGGACTGGAAAGAAAAAGAATGGTATGCTACAATAAACCGAAAAAGGCGCAAAAGCGAAGGGGGCGGCGGGATGTACGCCGCAGTCTGCGACGATCAGGCGGACGAGCTGAACAGCCTGACGGAGCTGCTGCGCGCGTGGGACTCGGACCGCGGCGTCCCCGTGCGCATGAAGGGCTTCCGCAGCGCGGCCGCGCTGCTCGACGCGGCGCGCCGTGAGCGCTTCACGCTCTATCTGCTCGACATCATGATGCCCGGCCTGAACGGGCTGGACGCCGCGCGCGAGCTTCGCGGCTTCGACACGGCGGCGGACATTGTTTTCCTCACCTCGTCGCCCGGCTTCGCCTACGAGAGCTACAGCGTCAAGGCGCTGGAATACCTGCTCAAGCCCATTCGGGCCAAAACGCTCTACCCGATCCTCGACCGGCTGGAGCTGCGCGAACGCCGCCCGCAGGAGGCGCTCACGCTCAGGGCCGGGAGCGTCATCGTGCGCGTGCCGTTCTCGCTTCTCACCTACGTTGAGGTCAACGGCAAGCATCTTTACTTCAACCTTGCCGACGGGCAGACGCGCGAGGTCGCCGGCTCGCTGAAGGAATACGGGGATATTCTGCTCACGCGGCCGGAATTTATGCGCATCCACCGCTCCTACATCGTCAATATGTTACAGATCGGGGAGCTTTCGCCCGCCGGTCTGCACATCTTTTCGGGCAAAAGGCTGCCGGTTTCGCGCCTTTTGTACCCGCAGCTTCAAAAGGACTACATGAAGCTGCTGTTCGAGCGGAGGGAGGAGTGAGGCGATGTCCGCGATGACCGCGCTCGGCGTTTTCAACTACGGGCTGGTGCTGCTCTACGGATTGTTCCTGAGCACCTTCATTTCCGGCGGCTGGGAGAACACGAGGCAGAGGACGCTCGTTTTCGCGGCCTGCCCGCTGCTCCTGCTCATCCAGAGCGTGTGCTGGCTGGCGCTGGGCGTGGATACGGCAAAGCGGCTCTATCCGTTCATCGTCCATCTGCCGCTGGCGCTCATTCTGATCTTCATTCTGAAAAAAGCGGGCCGCCGTGGCGCTGGTGAGCGTCTGCACAGCCTATCTCTGCTGTCAGCTCCCGCGCTGGGTGGAGCTGACGGCCGCGTCCCTCACCGGCTCCGAGTGGGTCGGAGAGGTCTGCTATACGCTCGTGATCGGGCCTATCTTCTATCTGCTCTACCGCTTCTTTGTCCGTCCCGCCCACGCGGCCATGACGGCCTCGCCGCACTCGCTGCTTCTGTTCGGCAGCCTTCCCGCGGCATACTACGTTTTCGATTACGCCACGGTCGTCTATTCCGACGCGCTCTACCGCGGCTACGGGGCGGTCAATGAATTTCTGCCCACGGCGCTCATCATCTTTTACGTCATCTTCCTCACGGCCTATCACACGCTCAACAGCCGGCGCGTGCAGGCGGAAATGCAGAACGCCATGCTCGAAGCCGGTCTGAAGCAGTCGCGGATCGAGGTAGACGCGCTCCGCCGGGCCGAGGTGCAGACCGCCGTTTACCAGCACGATATGCGCCACCACCTCAACGCGATCGACAGCTTTCTTGCGGCGGGCAGGCCACAGCAGGCGGAGGAATACATTCGGAAGGTGCGCTCGGACATCGAGCGCATCACACCAAAGCGCTACTGCGGCAACGAGCTGGTAAACCTGCTCTGCTCCTCCTTCGACGGCAAGGCGCGGCGTATGGGCGTTCGGCTGGAGGTGGATGCGAAGCTGCCGGTCGGTCTGCCGGTCTCCGACACCGAGCTGTGCGCCGTTCTCTCCAACGTCCTGGAAAACGCGCTGCGCACCGCGTCCGAGCAGGCGGAGGCGGACCGCTGGGTGACGCTCTACTGCGGCGTTCGGCTCGGAAAGCTGCTCGTCGAGGTGCGGAATCCCTGCGCCGAGGGGCTTGTCCTGCGCGGCGGGCTGCCGGTCTCCGGCCGCGCGGGCCACGGCTACGGCTGCCGCAGCATTCAGGCGATCGCCAAGCGCCGCGGCGGACTGTGCGAGTTCCGCGCGCAGGGCGGCATTTTCACGCTCCGCTTCATGCTGCCGCTCGCTCCGGCCGCCGGAGCGGACGGGTAAGCGGCGCGCCGCCGTATATTTCCCTTTTCGCGCCCGTGCGCGTTCACGATACATTGAGAGAGAAAATCAGGAAGGAAACGATCATTATGCAGAAGAAAGCCAATCCCGCCGCGCTGCTCCCCGTTCTCGTATTTTTATTCCTCTACCTCGGCCTCGGCATCATTTTTGAATATGTGCTCGAAATTCCGATGGGCTTTTACTCCATTCCCATCGTCGTGGTGTTCCTCATCGCGCTGCTCGTCGCCTGCCTGCAAAACCGGACGCTGAGCTTTGACGATAAGCTCACGCTCATGGGGCAGGGCATCGGCGACAAGAACGTGGTCACCATGCTCCTCATCTTCCTCGCCGCCGGCGTGTTCGTCGGCGTGGTCGGCCGCTCCAGCGCCGAGAGCGTGGCGTACTTCATGCTCTCGATCATCCCCGCGAGGTTCTCCGTCGCGGTGCTCTTTGTCGTCAGCTGCTTTATTTCCACCGCCATGGGCACGAGCGTCGGCACCATCACGCTCATCACGCCCATCGCCGTCCCCATCGCGGCGGCGAGCGGCTTCTCCCTGCCGCTGTGCATCGGCGCGGTCATGGGCGGCGCGATGTTCGGCGACAACCTCAGCTTCATCTCCGACACCACCATCGCCGCCTGCAACGGGCAGGGCTGCGAGATGAAGGACAAGTTCCGCGAAAACTTCCATATCGCGCTCCCCGCCGCGCTCGCGACGCTGGCGCTCACGCTCGTCCTCACGCTGCGGCTGGACGTCCGCCCCGCCGAGCTGCCGGGCTATAACCTCGTGCAGATCATTCCCTACGTGCTCGTCCTCACGGGCGGCATCATCGGCATCAACGTGTTCGTGGTGCTCATCATCGGCATCGTTTCGGGCAGCGTCATCATGCTCGCCACCGGAGCAGTCGCGCCGACGGCGCTCTTTTCCGGCATGGGCAGCGGCGCGTCCGGTATGTTCGAGACCTCGATGGTCGCGATCCTCGTCTCCGCCATCTGTGCGCTTATCCGCGAGTACGGCGGCTTTGAGGCGCTGCTCGGCTGGATCAAGCGCGTGTTCCACGGCAAGCGCGGCGGCCAGCTCGGCATGGGCCTGCTCGTCGGCGCGATGGACATCGCCACCGCGAACAACACCGTCGCCATCGTCATTGCCAACCCCATCGCAAAGGAGATGGCGGAGGAGTACGGCATCACCCCGCGCAAGGCGGCATCGATCCTCGACACCTTCTCCTGCATCTTTCAGGGCATCATTCCCTACGGCGCGCAGATGCTCGTCGCCATCTCCGCGGCGCACGAGCTGGGCTACGAGGTCTCGGCCTTCGAGATCATCCCCAACCTGTTCTACCCCTATCTGCTCGCCGTCAGCTCGTTCTTCTTCATCGCCATCGACGGCAAGAAAAAGGCGTAAACGTGCTAAGCAAGAAAAACGACCGCTCACGCGGTCGTTTCAGTCTGTCGAGGAACCCGGTCTGTACTCAGGAGCAGACTGGGTCTCGAACATATATGAGCGAAAAAACAGCAAAGCGAAACGAGGACAACAGATCCCTCCATTTCCATGTGGCCAATTTTTTCAAGTTCATGGCAGCAAACTTAAGCTTCACCCAGTTCGTCACCTGAG
>CAVKBJ010000150.1:0-15115 GCA_963654505.1 Lachnospiraceae bacterium | reverse complement strand
GATCTCAAAAAAGAAAGCAGGAGAAAAACCATGACCCAAACCAAGACCCGCGCCCTCACCGAGGGCGCATTGATGGTGGCCGCCGCCACCGCGCTGAGCTACGTCACGCTCCTCGAGCTGCCGCAGGGCGGCAGCGTGTGCATCGGTATGCTGCCGATCTTCCTCTACTGCGCCCGCTGGGGTGCCCGCGAGAGCTTTCTCGTTTCGTTTGCCCACGGGCTTTTGCAGCTCATTTTCGACGGCGCTTACGCATGGGGGCCGACCTCGATGCTGCTCGACTACGTGCTCGCCTTCGGCGTGCTGGGCGTGGCCTGCCTGTTCCGCAAGCTCAAAGGCGGCGTGTTCATCGGCACGGTCGTCGGCTGCGCGTGCCGCTTCGTCGTCCACTTCATCAGCGGCGTGACCATCTACCGGATCTACGAGCCGACCGAGCTGTTCAACACGACCTTCGCCAACCCCTACCTCTACTCGGCGGTCTACAACGGCAGCTACGTGCTCATCGACATGGTGCTCTGCCTTGTCATCACCGCGCTGCTCTACCGCCCGCTCTCGCGCTACTTCGCGCCGCAGGAAAAGATCGCCGAGAAGAAAAGCAGCGGTCCCGAGCTTGACTGAGCCGCTTTCCCGACAGAACAAAAAGGACAGGCTGTGCCTGTCCTTTTTCTTTTTATCGGGATTTACTCCTCGACGGGAGCCTCCTCCTCGGCGGCGGGCGCGAGCAGCGCACGGATGCTCAGAGAGATCTTCTTCTTTTCCTCGTCAATGGCGATGATCTTCGCATCGACCTTGTCGCCTTCGGCGAGCACGTCGGAGGGCTTGTCGATACGGCGATCCGCGATCTGAGAGATGTGAATCAGACCGTCCACGCCGGGAACGACCTCAGCGAACGCGCCGAAGGTCATCAGCTTGACGATGCGGACGTTGGCCACGTCACCGACCTTGTAGGTGTTCATGAACACGTCCCAGGGATTCTGAGTGCGATCCTTCACGCCGAGAGAGATCTTGCGCTTCTCGGGGTCAAAGGAGAGCACGTACACGTCGAGGTGGTCGCCAACGGAAACGACCTCAGCGGGCGTCTTGATGCGGCTCCAGCTCAGCTCGGAGATGTGGACCATGCCGTCCACGCCGCCGATGTCCACGAACACGCCGTAGCTGGTCATGGACTTGACCACGCCGTCGTAGTGCTTGCCGACCTCGATGTTCGCCCAAACCTCAGCCTGCGCGGCAGCACGCTCTTCGTTCTGCACGGCCTTGATGGAGCCGACGACGCGGCGGCGGGCACGGTTGACCTCGGTGATGCGGAGCTTCACGCGCTGCTTGATGAGCTGGCTCAGGTCGCTGTCCTTGGGCAGGCCGCTCTGAGAAGCGGGAACGAACACGCGCACGCCCTTGACGGACACCACGATGCCGCCCTTGTTCTCCTCGGTGACGATGCCCTCAAGAACAGTCTTGTTCTCCACGGCAGTCTCAATGTCCTCCCAAACCTTGACCGCGTCAAGGCGCTTCTTGGAAAGGGTGGCGTAGCCCTCCACATCGTTGACGCGGACGATGTAGGTCTCGATCTCGTCGCCGACGTGGACGATGTCCTCGACCTTGGCGTCGGGGTCGCTGGAAAGCTCGCTGACGGGAATATAGCCCGCCTGCTTGCAGCCAAGGTCGACCTGAATCTCGGTCGCGCCGATGGCCGTGACAGTGCCGGTCACCTTATCTCCTGTATTTAAAGTCTTAAAAGATTTGTCGAGCATTTCTTCGAAGGTCTCGTTACCTTCAATGGTCTTGATTTCTTCCGTCATGGTTGCATATACCTCCTTAATGATGCCCGCAGGAGTGGAGGCGCCAGCCGTCAGGCCCGCAACATTACAGCCATGAAACATATCCGGCGAGAGCTCACGGGCGTCCTCGATCTGATAGACGCGCGGGCAGTTCTCTTTGCAGATCTCCGTCAAATGTCTGGTGTTAGCGCTTTTCCGGTCTCCGACCACCACCATCACGTCCACCGAGGAGGCGATCTCCGCCGCCTCTGATTGACGCTTTTGCGTAGCATTGCATATTGTATCATCAATTTTCAGATTTGTACACTCTTTTTTTAGAAATTTCACGCAACTTTCCCAAAGCGCACGAATACAGGTCGTTTGCGCGACCATTGTTATAGGTAAAGCGGCAACGTTGGGCGTTCCTTCGGCCCAATCAGCGGCCTCCTCCGGCGTTCCTAAGATCAGCGGATGCTCGCACCAGCTTGCGATGCCCCGCACCTCGGGGTGCTCGTGCTCGCCGATGATGACGACCTGCCGCCCCGCGGCTTCGGCCTCAGTGACGAGCCTTTGGATATGCTGTACGTTCGGGCAGGCCGCGCTGACGATCTCCGCTCCGCGCGCCGACAGCTCCTCCAGAACCCCTCTGCTCTCGCCGTGCGAGCGGATCAGGACCGTTTCCCCGCGCTGCGCTTCGGCGGGCGAGGCGATCAGGCGCAGCCCCTCACGCTCCAGCTCCGCGACAACGTTGGCGTTGTGGATCACGCTCCCGAGCATCGCGCCGCCGCGCGTCCGCGCCGTTTCGTGCGCGAGCGCGACCGCACGCTCCACGCCGTAGCAGAAGCCCGCAGTCTTTGCCAGAATGACCTTCACAGCGGCGCACCTCCCACCGACTGGCCGCCGAGGGCATACGCCGCGCGCAGCACGTCGTCCGCGATCTTTTGCAGCTCCTCGGAGGTGCCGCGCCGGCCGGTGATCTGCGGTATGTATGGCTCGCCGAAGATGATCGTCGTCTTATGAAAGAGCTTCTTCTCTCCGCCGACGAACACCGGCACGAGCGCCGCGCCGGCGCGCACGCCGATCATCGCGATGCCGGAATGCGCGTGCGCCGGCAGTCCGTCGTGATAGCCCACGCCGTCATGGATGGTCGTGCCCTCGGGGAAGATCAGCAGATTTTCTCCCTCGCGAAGGACCTTCATCGAGGTCTTGACCGCCTGAATGTCCGTTCCGTCGCGGTTGACGGGGAAAGCGCCGAGCGCGCGCAGCACGCTGCCGCACAGACGCTTTCGGAACAGCTCCTCCTTCGCCATGAAGTGCAGGCGGTAGTTGATCGGCAGGCAGATGCCGATAAGCACGGGGTCGAGGTCGCTCGCGTGGTTCGGGCAGAGCAGCGCGCCGTGCCGGGGAAGATGCTCCAACCCCTTCACCTCAACGCGGTACAGCAGCCGGAATACCTGCATGAAGACCCATACGACGCCGAAAAAAATACGGTTCATTGCACTTTCTCCTGAATGATGGCGAGCAGCGCGTCTCTGCTCGCGTCAAAATCGAGCGCGGAGGTATCGACGAGCACCGCGTCCTCCGCGGCTCTGAGCGGCGCGGCCGCACGGTGGGAGTCGTTGTAGTCGCGCTCGTTAAGCTCGCGCAGCACCTCGTCATAGGGCTTAGGCGTGCCGCGCTGCGTGAGTTCGAGGCAGCGGCGCTGTGCGCGCACCTCGGCGGAGGCGGTGAGGAAGATCTTCACCTCGGCGTCCGGCAGTACGACCGTGCCGATGTCGCGTCCGTCCATGATGACGCTGTGCCTGCGCGCAAGGTCGCGCTGCATTTCAAGCAGGAACGCGCGCACCGCCGGCAGCGCCGACACGGCGCTCGCGTACATGGAAATTTCCGGAAGACGGATCTCGCGCGTCACATCCCGGCCGTTGAGGATCATGTGCTGCTCGCCGTCCGCTTCGTGGCGCATGGCGATGTCCAGCTCAGGCAGGAGCGGGCTGACCGCAGCCTCGTCGCGCGGCTCAACGCCGCGCTCCCTGACCGCGTAGCCGATGGTGCGGTAGATCGCGCCGGTATCGACGTAAAGGATGCCGAGCGTCGCGGCGATCGCCTTGGCGAGCGTGCTTTTCCCCGCGCCGGAGGGGCCGTCGATGGCGACGGCGTAATGCTTTTCAGGTATCATTAGTTGTCGTTTTCCTTATTTTATATGTAAAGTATATTTCCTTTAGTGTTTCGTTAAATACGCTGCTGCCGCTTCACCGGCGGCCTTGCCGGTCGCCCACGCGATCTGAAGGTTGAAGCCGCCGGTGTAGGCGTCCACGTCGATCAGCTCGCCGGCGAAATACAGCCCGGGCACCTTTTTCGAGGCCATCGTTTTCGGGTCGATCTCCCCGACCTTGACACCGCCGGAGGTGATGATGGCATTCTCCACCGGCATGGGGCCGAGAACGTCGATGCTCCAATGCTTTAAGAGCTGCCGCAGCATGGCGCGCTGCTCGCGCGTGAGGTCGTGAACCTTCTCATGCGGCGGGATACCGGAGCGCTCCACCGCCGCGGGAATGAGCTTCTGCGGGAGAAGTTCCCCGAGTGCGTTGCAGAAGTCGCTGTTCGCGTGCTTTTGGAAATCCGACAGCAGACGCTTATCGAGCTGCTGCTCGTCGAGCGCGGGCTTGAGGTCGATCTCCAGCCGGTAGCTTTTGCTGTCGAAATGGCGCATATGCGCCGAGGAGGACAGCACCAGCGGCCCCGACACGCCGAAGTGCGTGAAAAGCAGCTCGCCGAAGTCGGTGTAGAGCTTCTTCCCGTTTTCGTAGACCGTCAGGCCGACGTTCCGCAGGCTCAGTCCCTGCAGCTCCGCGCAGCCGTCCGCGCGCAGCGGGACGAGCGAGCCGGTCAGCGGCGTGACCGTGTGGCCGAGCATCGCCGCCATGCGGTGCCCCTCGCCGGTCGAACCGGTGCCGCGATAGCTCACGCCGCCGGTCGTGAGCACGACCGCTTGCGCGGGATAGGTCTGCTTCTCGCCCTTGACGCCGCGCACCGCGCCGGTCTCGTCCGTCAGCACGCACACCGCGCGGTCGCGCACGAGAGAAACGCGCAGGCGCCTGAGCTCGCGCTCCAGCGCGGCGGACACGTCGAACGCGCGGTTCGACACAGGAAACACACGCCTGCCGCGCTCGACCTTAAGCGGTACGCCGAGCGCTTCAAAAAAAGCCATCGCATCGCGCCCATTAAAGCGGGAAAAGGCGGAGTAGAGAAACCGCCCGTTCCGCGGCACGTTGGCCAGCAGCTCCTCGCAGGATGCGTCGTTCGTCACGTTGCAGCGGCCCTTGCCGGTGATGTTGAGCTTTTTGCCCAGCCGCTCGTTCGGCTCGAGCAGCGTGACGGCGGCCCCTCCGCGCGCCGCGCAGATCGCCGCCATCATGCCGGCGGCTCCGCCGCCGATCGTCACAAGCTGCTTATTCATCCTCGACCTTGCCGAAAATGCCGAAGCGGTCCCAGACGTGCTCAAGCTCGTTGAACGCCGCGGAAATGTCCGTACCCTGCTGGTGCGCGGCGGCGATGATCAGCGCGTTGAGCATACTCATCGGCGCGGCGAGCGAATCGACGAACGAGATCATCTCGTTGCGCACCAGAATCGAACCGGAGGACATCTGATACACCGGCGACATTTCGCTGTCCGTCACGCCGATGATGGTCGCGCCGCGGTCCTTGGCGTACTGCACCGTTTTGAGCGCCAGCTCGGAATAACGCGGGAAACAGATGGCGATGACCACGTCGCCGGGGCCGACGCGGAAGATCTGATCGAAAGTCCCGGCCGCGCCGCCCTGCACCTGCGTCACGTTGTCGTAGATCATGCGGAAGTAGAAGTTGAGATAGCCCGCAAGGAACGACGACGAGCGAAAGCCAACAATGTAGATGCGCTTCGCCTGCGAGATGATGTCCACCACGTGGCTGAACTCCGAGCCGTCGGTCTGATCGATCGCCATGCGGATTTTTTCCATGTCGCGCTGGAGCACGTTCGTCACCAGATTGCTGCCGCTCAGCTCGTCCTCCGACGCTTTGATGCGCTGGATGCTTGTGAGCTTGCCGCGGATCATTTCCTGTAACGCGCGCTGCATACTCGGATAGCCGTCGTAGCCAAGCTGGGTGGCGAAGCGCACTACGGTCGATTCGCTTACCTGAACGGTCTTGCCGAGCTTGCTCGCCGTCATGAAAGCCGCCTTGTCGTAATCCTCCAAAATGAAACGGGCGATGAGCTTCTGCCCCTTGGAAAAGCTGCTCATGTTCTTTTCGATGGTATGTAAAATATTCTTCGGCATGGATGTCTCCCTCACTTCTCTACTTCTCTTGCTCAAATGCGCGGACCTCGTCCGCGGTCAGCTCGCGCCAGCGGCCCTCCGGCAGTCTGCCGAGCGACAGGGTGTGCTCCCGCACACGGCGCAGCCGCTTGACGTGCAGCCCGACGGCGGCGCACATCCGCCGGATCTGACGGTTTTTCCCCTCGTGGATGGTAACGGACAGCTCGGCGGTCTCCTTTCCGCTTCGCAGCGTCCGCACTTTTGCAGGAGCGAGCGGTTCTCCGTCGAGCGAGCGCACCGCGGCAAGCCGTTCCGCCGCGCCTTCGACCGCGCCCGCAACCGTGACCTCATAGGTTTTTTCGATCTCAAAACTCGGGTGCAGGATGCGCTGCATCCACGCGCCGTCGTTGGTGAAAAGCAGCAGTCCCTCGCTGTCGAGATCCAGCCGCCCGACCGGATAGACGCGCGTGCCGCAGTCCTCCACCAGCTCCGCCGCCGTGGGCCGTCCGCGCTCGTCGCTGAGCGTCGTGACGTAGCCGCGCGGCTTGTTGAGCATCAGGTAGAGCTTCCGCTTCGGCGGCGTGACTGGCACGCCGTCCACGCAGACCGTGTCCGTTTCCGGATCGGCGCTCTGTCCGACCGTGGCCGTTTCTCCGTTGACGCGCACACGCCCCGCGGCGATCCACTCCTCCGCCGTACGGCGGGAGCACAGACCCGCCGCGGCGATCAGCTTCTGTAAACGCTCTGTCAGCGCGATGCACCTCTTCTCCTCAGCCCGTTCGACCGAATATCCGCTCGAACAGGCTATGCTTTTTCTCCGCCGCCGCAATCGGCTCCATACACACGAGCGGCACGCGGCCAATTTCATTTTTGTTCAGAGAAACGACCAGCTCGCCGGCCTCCTGCCCCGCCGCGAGCGGAGCCGTCAGCTCCTCCGGCAGTCTTGCCGAGACCGTCAGCTCCTCTCCCTCCGTCACCGGATAGAAAAAGCTCTCTCCCGCCGCGAGCGATACACTCGTCAGTACACCTCCGCGCACCGGCGCGAGGGTGTACGCCTCGCCGCGCGTCACCGCGCGCTCTTGCGCGTAGGCGGCGAAGCCGTATTCGTACAGCGCGGCGTGGTCGGCCCAATCGCTGCGGTCGTTGAGTGTCACGACGATGAGCCGCATCCCGTTTCTCTCGCAGCAGGTCACGAGCGTTCGGCCCGCGTTGTCGGTATAGCCGGTTTTCAGGCCGATGCAGCCGGACAGCGACACGAGGAGCTTATTGTGATTGCCGAGCGTCCGCTCGCCCACCGACGCCGTTTTCGTCGCGGCGATGCGCGCGAAGGTCGGCTCGCGCATGGCATACGCCGCAAGACGCGCCATGTCGAGCGCGCAGGAGTAGTGCCCCTGCGCGTCCAGCCCGCTGGGGTTGGCAAACGAGGTATGCGTCATGCCGAGCTCCGCGGCCTTTTCGTTCATCCACGCGACGAACTGTACGACCGTGCCGCCGCAGTGGTCGGCGATGCACTCCGCCGCATCGTTCCCCGAGGGCAGGAGCAGTCCGTAGAGCAGCTCTTCGAGCGTCAGCGTTTCACCCGCGCGCAGATACATGGACGAGCCTTCCTTCAAGTGACTTTCCTTTACAGTCACCTTGTCCGAGAGGCTTCCGTGTTCGAGCGCCACAAGCGCGGTCATGATCTTCGTCGTGCTCGCGATTGCCAGCTCCCGCTCCGCATTTTGTGCGGCAAGCACGCGGCCGCTGTCGGCCTCCATCAGAACGAACGCCTCCGCGCCGGTCTGCGGCACGCTCTGCGCCGCGGCGCAGTTCACGTCTCCGAGCAGACTGAGCGAGAGCAAAAGGAACGCCGCTCCCCGCCGCAAAACACGGTTCATACTCCATCACCCTTTTTCACAGAATGACTTCAGTATGCCCGCTTTTACACAAATTCTTTCTCTTCCTTTTTCTTTGCGACAAAGCTCTCCACGCGGTCGATGAGCTGCGGCGCCATCTCCAGCACGCGGTCGACCGTCGCGGTCGCGGGGACGGCCACGGGCATGATGCGCGTCTGCCCGTCCTTGGTGATGAGGAACGCCACGGGGTCGATCTTCACACCGGCGCCCGCGCCGCCGCCGAAGCGGGCATTCGCCTGTCCGTAGGTACCGCCGGTCCCGAAGCCGAAGCTCACGCGGGAGACGGGAATGATCGTCACCCCGTCCGGCGTGGTGATCGGCTCGCCGATGATCTCGTTGGAATCGACCATTTCGCGAATCTTCGCCATAGTTTCCTCCATCAGCTCGGACACAGAGTTCTTTTCCTTGTTTTCCATGGTATCTTCCTTTCTATGCCGTCAGTTTTTCTGTTTCGTTCGTTTCATGGGTAGCCGCGCCCTTCGCTGGCGGCTCTGTCTTTGCGTCGTTCCGGTGCGCCCTGCGGTAGCGCCGGAGCCACTTTCCGACCGGCAGTGCCAGCGTGAGGGCAATGGCGATCAGGTCGCATACGCGCAGCGACACGCCGACCGTTCCCTCCGCCCGCGTCTCCGTCCGGTCAAAGTCCATGCTCAGGCAGATGGAGGGCTTCGGGATATGGAACAGCTCCTCAAGCTCCGGCATGACCACCCACAGCGCGGCGTTCGCATAGCCGTAGGTCTGCGCCGTGTCGGCGGGATCTTCACCGGCGAAAACCACGCCGACCTCCAGCGGGTCGATGCGCGTGCGCCGACAGACGCGGCGGAGCGTCCGCCGCAGCGCACCGAGAGCCGTTTCCGCAAGGTCGCGCAGCTCGGAGCGCGTCAGCTTCGGCAGCGTCCGCTTTTTCTTTTCCTTCGGCGCTTTCTTCTCGGCGGACGGCGGCTCGCCCGCGTTTTCTTCTCTTTTCTTCGGCAGAAGTGTCCGCCGGATCGGGCCGACACGCAGCCGCACGCGCAGTTCGCCGCCGAAATCGACGACCGCACCCACGCGCGTGAGCGAGAGAAGCAGCAAAATGAGCAGAACGCTGCCGACGATCTTCAGCGCCGTCATGGTCAAGCCCCCTCTCATGCCGTTTCGTTCGCTTAATTCTCCGCGTCCGGCGCACTCTCCGTCTCGGCCGTGAGCTGCGCGGGATCGAGGATCGCGCCGTCCTTATCCAAACGGAGCTGTCCGTCCGCTTCAAGGCCCGGCATCTCGGGCAGCTCTTCCAGTGAGCCAAGGTGGAACACCCGCAGAAATTCCTTCGTCGTGCGGTAGAGGCGGGGCCGTCCCGGCACTTGAAGCCGCCCGCACTCCTCGATGAGCTTGCGTTCCTGCAAAAGCCCCATCGTGTACGAGCTGTCCACCCCACGCACCTGATCGACATAGGCGCGCGTGGTCGGCTGATAATAGGCGATGATGGTCAGCACCTCCAGCGCCGGCTGGGAGAGCTTGGCGGGCTTGCGGATCTCGAACGCCTTGCGGATGATGTCCGCGTAGTCCGGCGCGGAGCAGAGCTGCCAGCAGTCCTCCATCCGCACGAGGCGGATGCCGCGGCGCTCATAGGCGTAGTAGTCGCCGAGCTCCTGCAAAACGCGCTCCGCCGTCGGCTTATCCAGCTCGAGTGCCAAACAGATGCGGTCGATATTCACCGGCTCGCCGGCGGCAAAGAGGATGCCCTCCATCGCCGAGCGAACCTCGTGTAAGTCCATCGTTTCCAATGCCATACGTTCCTCACAATGTAAAAGTTTCCGGTGCGTCCTGCGCGCAGTCCACCGTGCAGTCCATTTCGCCGCCCGCGAGACGGATCACGCTCGCGCGGCACAGCTCCAGCACCGCCATGAAAGTTGCCACGATCTCACTGCGGCTCTTCGCCC
Source organism: Lachnospiraceae bacterium (assembly GCA_963654505.1). GTDB lineage: Bacteria > Bacillota > Clostridia > Oscillospirales > Oscillospiraceae > Hominicoprocola. The sequence goes on along the minus strand of CAVKBJ010000150.1, from coordinate 5,264 downwards.
CGCGGAAAAGGAGCAGAAAGCGCGTGATGCCGAAGCTCTTGAGCCGCCGCACGATCTCGCCCGCCTTGTCGGAGACGGAGTACGGCTCGCGCTGCACGATCTGCTCAAAGGCCGTGCGCGGCGGCGGGGCGAGCTTTTCCGCGCGGTCGAAGATCGACTGCATGGCTAGCACCAGATCCGCTTTCTCGTGGTCGTATTCGTAGATCTTCCCACGCTCCATCGGCTCGGGATTTTTCGTCATCGTGTTGCGCCCGAACTCGCTCATCGGCCCCAGCGCCTCGGTCAGCGTGCGGATGCGCAGATAGGTGTCCTTCTGCTGACGCTCCTTCAGGGAGGCGATAAGCTGTTCCATCTCACTCTGCGCCTCCTCGTCCTCAATGGACAGCAGCATCCGCGTTTTAATGTACATCAGGTGCGCCGCCATCGTGATGAACTCGCTCGCCACCTCGAGGTCGAGCTGCTTGCGCTGCTCGAGGTAGGCGAGGTACTGCTCCAAAATGAGGGCGATGGGAATGTCCTGTATTTCAATCTTATTTTTTGAGAGCAGGAAGAGGATGAGGTCGAGCGGGCCTTCAAAATCCTGAAGCGTCTCCGCCGAGCGCTCGTGTACCACGCCCTCCAATTTGAAAATAGGGTTGTCCATGAAAGAAGCTCTCCGTTTTCCTTACGATATGATCCAAGATGCCAGATGCGAAAACACGCTGTTGATCGCCACGCCGAGCAGATTGTCGCCCACGCCGAGCCACACAAGCGCGAGCAGCGCGATCATTCCGTATTTTTCGTACCGCATGAGCTTCTCATACGCGCTGTCCGGCAGAAAGACAAAGAGCACCTTCGAGCCGTCGAGCGGCGAGATGGGAATGAGGTTGAAAAGGCCGAGGCCGACGCTCAGATACGCCGTCGTGATCAGAAAGCTGAGCAGCAGCTCACTCCAGTATGGGCCGCCGGTGAGCGTGAAAAGCGTCTTTGCGCACAAAAGCGCCAAAATCGCCAGTATAAAATTAGAAGCCGGTCCCGCAAGTGCCGTGAGCGCCATGCCCTGCTTGGGCTTTTTGAAGTAGCGCATATCCACCGGCACGGGCTTCGCCCAGCCGAAGCCGAGCACCAGCATACACGCAAGCCCCACCCAGTCGATGTGGTGCAGCGGATTCATGCTCAGCCGATGCTCCCGCTTCGCGGTCGGATCGCCGAGCGCATAGGCCGCGAGACCGTGGCAGGTTTCGTGAACCGTCAGACATAAAAATACGGCAGCCAGACGCATCAGCGCCGACAGCATTGCCGAAAAATCGAGCGAAGCCCAGAGGACAGACAGGGTACCCAACGCAATCTCTCCTGCGAAAAAATTCATATTCGGGCACACAGGCCCGATAAGTTTTCTTATTATAGCACCTCTCTCCGTCCTTTACAAGGATTTTTGCAATTTTTGTTGCATTTATCCTGCAAAATTCTTTACAGCAATTTCGGCAGAATGTACAAAGGTCCGCCTATTGACAAGGCGGGCCTTTCCTCCTATACTCTCTATATCCTATTAAATCACTATGCTTTTGAGGCGACTATATGAATGTCTATGCCGATCACGCGGCCACAACGAAAATAAGCCCGGCAGCGCTCGCGGCCATGCTCCCGTGCTTCACCGAGGTCTACGGCAATCCCTCCAGCCCGCACGCCGTGGGGCAGGCCGCCTCGCGCCTTTTGGTCCATGCGCGGAGCATGATCGCCCGCTGCTTGAACTGCCGGCCGGAGGAGCTGACCTTCACCTCTTGCGGGAGCGAGAGCGACACGCAGGCGCTTCTTTCCGCCGCGCGGAACGGCGCGAAGCAGGGAAAGCGGCATATCGTATCCACCGCGTTTGAGCATCATGCCGTGCTGCGCACGCTCGAGCGCCTTTCGCGCGAGGGCTTCACGATCGAGCTGCTGCCGGTCGGCCCGACCGGCACGGTGACGGCGGCGCAGGTCGCCGCCGCGCTGCGCCCGGGTACCTGCCTTGTGAGCGTGATGTACGCCAACAACGAGATCGGTTCCGTGCTGCCGGTCGGCGAGCTCGGCGCGCTCTGCCGCGAGCGCGGCGTAGCTTTCCACACCGACGCTGTGCAGGCCGCGGGTCATCTTCCCATCGACGTGCGGGCGCAGAGCATCGACCTGCTCTCGCTCTCCGCGCACAAGTTCAACGGGCCGAAGGGCGCGGGCGTACTCTATGCGCGGCGCGGCACGCCGCTCGTCTCTCTCATCGAGGGCGGCGCGCAGGAGCGCGGAAAGCGCGCCGGTACGGAAAACATGCCCGCCATCGTCGGTATGGCCGCCGCGCTGGAGGAGTCCTGCAATCACATGGCGGAAAATGCCGCGCGCGTCTCCGCGTTGCGTGACCGTCTGGCCGCCGGGCTGTCCGCAATCCCACATAGTCGGCTCAACGGCGACACGAGTCATCGTCTGCCCGGAACGGTCAGCCTCTGCTTTGAGGGAATTGAGGGTGAGGCCCTGCTGCTCCTGCTCGACGCCGCGGGCATCTGCGCCTCCTCCGGAAGCGCCTGCGCCTCCGGCTCGCTCGAGCCGAGCCACGTTCTGCTCGCGCTCGGTCTGCCGCCCGAGTTGGCCAACGGTGCGCTGAGATTGAGCCTCGGCGCGGAAAATACCGACGATGAGATCGACTATCTTCTCGCCGAGATCCCGAAAGCCGTCGCCGCGCTGCGTGAGCGCTCTCCGGTCTGGCGGGAAAAAACGCGCGGCCTGCGGCCCTTTTTGCTCTGAGGAGGACGACATGGAAACGGAAAAGGTATTGATTGCCATGAGCGGCGGCGTGGACTCCAGCGTGGCTGCCTACCTGATGAAGGCGCAGGGCTGCGACTGCGTCGGCGCGACGATGAAGCTCTTTCGCAATGAGGACGCCGGCATCAGCCGAGCGAAAAGCTGCTGCTCGCTCTCAGACGTCGAGGACGCGCGCGGCGTGGCCGAGCGGCTCGGCATTCCTTACTATGTATTCAACTTTACCGGCGACTTCGCTCATCAGGTCATCGACCGCTTCATCTCCGCCTACGAGCGCGGTACGACGCCGAACCCCTGCATCGACTGCAACCGCTACCTGAAGTTCGAGCGTCTTTACGAACGCGCGGAGCTGATCGGCTGCGGCGCGGTCGTGACCGGCCACTACGCCCGCATCGAACGCGAAAACGGGCGCTGGCTTTTGAAAAAAGCGTTGGACGAGAGCAAGGACCAAAGCTACGTCCTCTATTCTCTCACGCAGACGCAGCTCGCGCACACGCGCTTTCCGCTCGGCGCGCTCCGCAAATCGCAGGTGCGGGAGATCGCCGAGACGCAGGGCTTTTACAACGCGCACAAGCCGGACAGTCAGGACATCTGCTTCGTCCCAGACGTCGACCATGCGCGCTTCATCGAGCGCTACACCGGCAGACAGTATCCCTGCGGCGACTTTGTGGACGCACTCGGCCATGTGCTGGGGCAGCACCGCGGCATCATCCGCTACACCGTCGGGCAGCGCAAGGGACTCGGCATCGCGGCGGACACGCCGCTCTATGTCCGGCGCATCGATGCCGCGGAGAACCGCATCGTGCTCGGCGAAAACGCCTCTCTCTTTACCCGCACGCTGACCGCGAACGATTTCAACTGGATCGCCTTCGATACGCCGCCGCGCGAGCTGCGCGCCAGAGCAAGGATCCGTTACCGGCATACCGAGAAGCCCGCCGCGATCTTTCCGCACGATGATGGCAGCGTCACGATCGTTTTTGACGAGCCGCAGCGCGCCATCACCGAGGGGCAGGCCGTCGTGCTCTACGACGGCGATACCGTCCTCGGCGGCGGCACGATCACGCAAAGCGAAAAATGAGCGAAAAAGCAGCCGCGCAGCGGCTGCTTTTTCGCATATACAGATTGGGGAGTTCTCAGCCCTTGATCATGGAGGCAATCTCCTCGGCGAAGTTCTCCTGCTTCTTCTCGATGCCCTCGCCCTTCTCGAAGCGGACAGCGTCCACAAAGTCGAGCTTGCCGCCGAGCTTCTTCGCGGCGTCGGCGATATACTGCTCGACCGTGCCGGTGAACACGTCGCCGCGGACGAACTCCTGCTGGAGCAGGCAGTTCTCGGAATAGAACTTGTTGAGCTTGCCCATGACGATCTTCTCGCGAACCTGCTCGGGCTTGCTGGCCATCTTGGGATCGTTGGCCATCTGGGCCATCATGATCTTCTTCTCCTCGTCGAGAACGTCCTGCGAGACCTGGCTCTTATCCCAAAAGCGGGGATTGAGGGCCGCGATCTGCATGGCGACGTCCTTGGCGATCTCGGTAGCGTCGATGCCGCCATCGACCTTGAAGTTGACGAGCACGCCGATCTTGCCGCCGGCATGGATATAGGGGGTAGAGCTGTTCTCCGCGAAACGGGCGAAGCGGCGCACCTGAATGTTCTCACCGATGACGAGAACCATCTCCTGACGCTCCTCCTCGACCGTGTGGCCGTTGCCGTAGGGCGCAGCCATAAGGGCCTCGAGATCCTTGGGGTTTTCTCTGGCGACGACAGCGGCGACGCCCTTGACAAAATTCTGAAACTTCTCATTCTTGCCGACGAAGTCGGTCTCGGCGTTGACCTCGACCACGACGCCCACGCCGTCGATCACGGTGGCGTAAGCCATACCCTCTGCGGCGATGCGGCCGGCCTTCTTCGCGGAGGCGGCGAGGCCTTTTTCACGCAGGTACTCGATCGCCTTGTCGATGTCGCCGTCGCACTCGGTCAGTGCCTTCTTGCAGTCCATCATGCCCACGCCGGTCATCTCGCGCAGGTTCTTTACATCAGCAGCACTAATAGCCATATTCTTAATCCTCCTCGTAAAATCAGGCTTCGGCCTGAGTCTCGCCCTCGGCCTTCTCCGCCGCGGCGTCCTCAGTCACTTCGCCCTGCTTGCCCTCGATCATGGCGTTGGCCATGATGGAAGCGATGAGCTTGATGGCGCGGATCGCGTCGTCGTTGCCGGGGATGGGATAGTCGATCTCGTCGGGATCGCAGTTGGTATCGGCAATGGCGACAACGGGGATGCCGAGCTTATGGGCCTCAGCGATGGCGTTGCGCTCCTTGCGGGTATCAACGATGAACAGCGCGCCGGGCAGCTTCTTCATTTCCTTCACGCCGCCGAGGTACTTCTCAAGCTTCTCGATCTCGCCGAGGTGCTTCATGACCTCCTTCTTGGGCAGCATATCGAAGGTACCGTCCGCCTGCATGGTCTTGAGCTGGTTGAGACGGTCCACGCGGGTGCGCATGGTCTTGA
>CAVKBJ010000149.1:0-2170 GCA_963654505.1 Lachnospiraceae bacterium | reverse complement strand
TACTGTACTATACCACAAGCCTCAGCATTTGTCATTCAACTTGTAGTAGAATGAATTTGGCTTCGCCGCGCTTATTTTCCCTCGGAAAACTCGTTAATGTCAAACAGCCGAAACGAAGGCATTTATCAGCTTTCGGCTGTTTTCATCCGCCCGATAGAAGAACTCCGGGTGCCACTGTACGCCAACGATGAATTTACTCGCCGGCATCCAGATGCTTTCCACCAAACCGTCCTCCGAAAGCGCCATTGCCCGGAAGTGCGGCGACAGCTCCCTGACGGCCTGATGGTGGTAGCTGTTTACCCCGATCTGCTCCCTGCCCAAAAGCCGATAGAGCGGCGTATCCTTTTGGACCGTGACCTGATGCGCCACTCTGTCATACGGCGGGCTCATGTGATGGTCGATGAGACTGGGATGCTCCGTCGCCAGATCTTGGTACAAGGTCCCGCCGCAGCAGGCGTTCATGAACTGAAGCCCCCGGCAGATCCCCAAAACGGCCTTATCCAGCTCGACAGCCCCGTGCAGGATATACCGCTCCATTTCATCCCGCGCCTCGCAGCAGGAACCGCACCACGGCTCCTTTTTGGCATGGTAAACGGACGGAGACACGTCATGCCCGCCGGTCAGCAGAAAGCCGCCGCAGGTTTCGAGAAAATAATCCAGCTCGCTTGCTTTGGAGGTAAGCGGGAGCATCAATGGCACCGCGTTTTCCGCCTCCAGCATTTTCATATAGTCCGGCAGCATCCAGTAGCTTTTCTTTTCGTCGTCATACAGCGGCATAATCCCGATGACTTTTTTCATGGCTGTTTCCATCCTTTCCAAAGCTATGCAGCAATTATACTACGCATTTTCCCGCAGGCAAGCGGGAAAAGAAAGTATATGGAATTTGGGAGACGCGGCAAAAAAGCTTCCGAAGATCGTCACGGGCCGCCGAAATGAATGGTAACGGGACAGATCTCCGCGCGCGTCGCCACGCGCATATTCGGCCCGAACAGCCCCACGCCGGAGGTCACAATGCTGTGCATCTTTCCGACGCGCAGATACCCATAGGCGTTCTCCCATGCGAGGCGCACGGTGAGATTTCCGGGGAACAGCTGCCCGTCGTGCGTGTGTCCGCTGAGATCCACGTCCACGCCGGCAGCCGCCAGTTCCTCCAGTTCGCGCGGCTGGTGGTCGAGGACGAGGACGGGCTTGCTCAGATCGAGCCCGTCCGCAAGCTCCCCGGGTGTTTTCCTTGTTTCGATGCCGCGTCCGGGGCGCTGCGCGTCAGGGCGGCCGTAGAGCCAGACCTCGCCGCCGAGCAGCACGGCTTCGTCGCGCAGAAGACGGATATTCGCGGACTCCAGAAAGGCGTCCATCTCGGGGCTGCTCTGTTTCCCGCCCTCGCCGCGGAAGGTGAAGCCCGCGAGGATCGGTTCCTCCACGTCGTGGTTGCCGTAGACGGCATACACGCCGTACTTTGAACGAATGCCGCGCAGCGCCTCGGCGATCCGTTCCGGCTCCTCCACTGCCGCCCATTCATTGTCAAAAATATCGCCTGCGATTACGACCACGTCGGCGTCCTGCTCGTTCACGCGCGCAACCATGCGCTCCACCTGCGAAAGGCCGATGTTGTAGCCGAGGTGCAGGTCGGCGAGCAGCACGACCTTCATGCTCTCCATGCCGCCCGCAGACTTGTCCACCGTGACGTCATACGGCGTGACGCGCACGATGCGCGCGTTCACCGCGCCGCCGACGGAAACGGCGAGGATCGCCGCCGCACACAGACAGCCCGCGAGGCGGTGCATTCGCGCCGAGCGCAGGGAGCGGAGCTTCAGGCCGTGGACGAGCAGCAGCCGCAGCCCGTCGGCAAGCGCCACCGCAAGCAGCAGATAGAGCAGCACGCCCAGCCAGTAGTTGCCCGCAAGCATCAGCGCACGCCGAGCGCGCCCCGCGGGCAGGAGGAACGCGAGGACGAAGGAGAGTGCGAAGAAAGCGTACACGTCGATGGGCGCCGCCCAATGCTTCACCCGACGAAAGTCCGGGAACCACGCCTTGACCCAGCCCATGATGCGGCGGAGCAGGTAGAGGTTGACGAGCAGATAGAGCGGCGCGAGTAGAATGGCGAGCATGGCTCTTCCGCGCTCCTTTCTCCGGAGAGGGCCTCCGGCGTTTTCTTCAGTGTTTGATCTTT
>CAVKBJ010000148.1:0-3155 GCA_963654505.1 Lachnospiraceae bacterium | reverse complement strand
CGTCGCCGCCGCGATGGAAACGACGCTGCCGCCGACCGCGCCCGCGGCCTCAAGATCCGGGCCGAAAGCCGCGGCGGTGCCGGGGCCGCCAATCAGGGCGATGGAGCCGCAGCCGATGCCCAGCAGCGGGTCGCGGCCGAATATCTCCATCACACCGCCGCCGAGGAAGTTTTGCAGCGGGATCATCGCGACGGAAACGATCAGACAAAGCGCGACGGCCTTGCCGCCCTTGAGCAGCGCGGGGATACTGACCGTAAAGCCGACGGTGGTGAAGAACATGGTCATGAAAACGGTTTGCAGCGTGCCGTCAAATGTGACGGAGGCAACGCCGGCGGAGTAGAGGATGCAGTTGAGAATGGAAAAGCACAGGCCGCCGACCAGCGGGGCTGGGATACAGTAGCGGTTGAGCAGCTTCACCCTGTCGGTGATGATCCCGCCCAGCCAGAACAGGAAAGCGCCTAAGGCTACAGCGTGGTACATATTTAACTCGATCGTCAGCATAATGAGTCCTCCTTTTTATTTGTACCAATGGGAACGGCCGATCGCCCACACACTGCGATCTGTGCCGTCCGGCTTATAAATAAGATTATCACCGCCATTTCAAAAAGTTTCAGTTTGCGTCAGAACGCCGCGCAAGTTCCACATAATAAACGATTGAAAGTAGAGAAAAATGGATGTTTTGACGGTTATGAAAGCGTTAAGACAGAAAAATATGCAGAAACACCGGCTGTGGACAAGCACAGCCGGTGTCGTTTTCCGTTTCAAATTCATTCATCCATCAGGACCATCAAGCCGTCCAAAAAGGTCTTGACGCTGACGCGCCCTCCTGCGCCGCGCCCCTGTATCGCGGCCATTTCGCGCCGCACCTCCTCAAAGGGGAATAGGTGCGTGGCATAGCGGACAAAGACCTCGTTGGTGTAGTCCTCCAGCCCGAGGCTCGCCAGATGCCGGAGGCTGCGCTCCATGGCGCGGCGCATACGCTGCTCCATGGATTTCGGCGCGTCGGGACACAGCGCCGCGCACAACGCGCGGACACCGGAGCGGGACGCGCTCCCGCTGTGCGCGCGGATATGGCAGCAGGCTTCAATGACGTCCTGCGCGCCCTTTTCACCCGACATACCGAGCTGGCTCAAAAGATAGCGCAGACGGCGCCGCAGTTCGTCCTCGCGCGGGGCCTGCGCCGGAGCGCCCTGCGCCGCGAAAACGCTGCGTATCGCCGCGAGCGCCCGCTCGTTTTCGAGCTGCTTTTCGGCGTTGCGGAGCACCTGGCAGACCTCGATGCGGTTGATGGGCTTATACACATAGAAATCAACGCCCGTGGAGTACGCGCGGGCGATCATCTCCTTGGACGACACCTGTGAAATGATGATGAATTTCGCCTGACAGCCCGCGGCCTTCAGTTCGCGCATGAGCTGAATGCCGTCCTTTTCTGGCATGAGAAGGTCGGTGAGGATCAGGTCGGGCGCCTTGGCGAGAATGTCGGCTGGATCGGTATGCCCGTCCGTGCTGCTGCCGCAAAGCTCCCCGAGGTCCTCGCGCTCGATAATGCCCTCGAGCATACCGATGACGGCGTCGTCATCCTCCACAATATAGATCTTCATGGCAGCCTCCCTCCAATAACGCAAGCGACAGCCGAACGCGGAACGCCGCGCCGGCGGCCATGTCGGGCACGACGGCCACCTCGCCGCCAAGCTCCTCCGCGATAGCCTTCACGGCGGGGAGCCCCACGCCGCGGTTGACGTCGCCCGTCTGAGAATCGAACTTCGTCGAGTAGCCGAGCCGGAACAGGTATGGCAGCACGCGCGGCGGTATGCCCGGGCCGTCGTCCGCCACGCAGACCGTCAGGTATTCTCCCTCGGTTCGGCAATCGACCTCCACCGTGCCGTGCCCCTTGCCGGACTGAATCGCCTCGACGGCGTTCATGACAAGGTTTTTGAGGATGGACAGCAGGCGGTAGTGCTCGCGCACGACAAGATCCGTCTCACAGCGGCAGACGAGTCGAATGCCGCTCTGCTGTGCGCCGAGCATTTGACGGGTCGAGACGCTCAGCAACTCCAAAAGCTCGCTCAGGCGCATCTCCCGCTGATTGTAAGCGCCCTCCACCTCGGACTCCAGCCCGCGGATGATGCGCAGGTTGTCCTTTTTGATCTCGTGCATATCGCGCGCGACGGAAAGCGACAGGGTGGCCATATCCTTTTGCTCCGGCAGCTCGCTCAGCCGCTCATAGACGCGGTAGGCGTTCATCGTGACCTTTTCAATGTCCACCGCGTCCTTTTTGAGAAAGTACAGCTCCGTTTTCAGATCCGCCGCCATCACGAACAGCTGCCGGTACCGCTCGGCCTCCTGCCGATGGATCAGCACCTGCTCACGCAGAGACAGGATCCACAGCACGGTGCAGGCGGCGAGCGCGCGGACCAAAGCGAGCGCAAGCCCGGCGGCCGCGACTCCCACAGCCACCGAAGCGTCAAAAATATCCGCCGGTACGATGTCACCGGACGTGAGGAAGTCGAGCAGATTCGAGGCCATATCGCAAAGGAACAGCGAGAAGAACAGGCGCGGAGGGCGCACGGAGCGCCGGTCGCTTACCAGCAGACACAAAATGGCGTCGTAGCAGAGATAGAACAGGCCGCCGTGGTATTCCTGTATCAGCGCCATGACCGGAGGAACGCTCTGCGCGCACGCGATCGCGCAGCGAACGGTCAAAACGGCCAGGAAGGCCGCGACGCCCGCCGTGGGCTGGCGGCGGCCGTCGTCCAGACGCATGAGCAGGATGGGGTAGATCACCGGCGCGGCGGATATACGGAAGCCGGTCGTCAGCGCGGAAAGATAGACCTGACTGAAAACCACCACGGAACCGGAGATCAGCGCCAGCCGCAGCAGCGTCCGTCTATCGGTCCCCGCAAGCACGGTCTGGAGTTGCATCATGTGTCGATTCCTCCCGCAGAGCAAACGATGTATGCCTTTCAATTTATCCTGTTTTCCCCTCGGATGCAAGAGACGGCGCGCGGATGACGAAAACCCTAACGGAATCGTAACACGCGCCATCCGATGATCGACCGCCATACTCCGCGGGCCGGTGGAATAGAGACGACCGGCACCATCAAGGAAACCGCGCTGTCCGAGGAGCTGTCCATCAGCCACGCCCTGACGGAAGC
>CAVKBJ010000147.1:2044-4472 GCA_963654505.1 Lachnospiraceae bacterium | reverse complement strand
CTCGATCTCGCCCCAGTAGTTGACGCCGTCGGAAACGCATTCCATGTCCTGCGTGGCGGTGGTGTAATACGCCTCGTAGGAGATCGTGGCCTGCAAGGAACTCGCGGTTTGGCGGGATGACCGCACCGGCCGCAAGCCGCGGGATCGGAATACGCGGGACGTAAATAGAGGAAACATAGTTGTAAGAAGCCCCTGTCAGCATTGAAAGGCTGTTCGCCGCGCGTACCAGCGAATTGAGCGCACCGATGGCGCCGTTTATGTCGTCCTGCAAGGAGCCCAGGATGTAATTCCATTGCTCGACGAATACGAAGTGCGCGCTTTTCCACAGCTCAGACCACTGCGCGATAAATAAATCGTGGAACGTTGAAAAGCCGACCGTGAAATTCGCCTGCCACGTGTCAAAGGTCAAGGTAATAGCGGCAAGGACCGATTGAAAAGCGTCTAAAACAAGCTGCTGATTTCCGCTAATGCCGTTTGCCATGCCCTGCATCATGTAATCGCCCATCGCCGCGGTCTCGGTGGAGGGAGAGTGAATGCCCAGCACGTTTTTGAACTTCGTGATGATGCCGCTGCCCCAGCTCGCGACCGCTTCTTTTGCCTTCATCAATCCGCCGACAACGCTCTCGCTCCACCACGCCTTGATGTTTTCCCAGCATTGCTTCAGTTTATCGAGGATCGCATCCCAATTCGGTGCGACCGCGACCGCCAAGCCGGCAGCGCCGGCCAAAATCAGGCCGAGACCAAGGGGGATGCCGACACCGCTGAACAGCAAAACCGCGCCCAGAACCAAAAGAGCGGTGCTGACGATTGCTGTGACCGCTCCGATTGGGCCGCGCATCAGCTCCTGCACGGTTTCCCAATTTGCCGTCACCGTCGTAGCCAAACCGATTGCACCTGCGATAATAAGGCCAATACCAAGCGGGACGTTCGCACCGGAAAATGTCAGGATCGCGCCGAGCGCCAGCAAAGCCGCGCCGGCAAACAGTCCCACAACTGCGCTTAACTGGTCGTTGACGCCCGTCGTAAAATCCGGGGCGGTCGATCCGTCTGCCCCACCGGAGGAGCTATCGCCGGATAGCTTGTTGATCTCGTCGAAGGACGCGAGCGATTTGCCCGCTTTCTTTGCCGAGCCGCTTACGCCGTCAAGTGCCTGCCGCTCCAGCGGCAGCTTCGCCTGCTTCGCCTCGTATACCTTTTCGTTGAGCCGTTCGATCTTCTTTTCCAGCCGGTTTAATTCGGTTTGCGCTTCTTCATCGTCCAATTTCATCTTGACGATGACGGAACCGTCTGCGTCTGTCATGTGATCACCTGCCTTTTCAAAAAATCATTGACGAATACACACTTAGTGCGTATAATATGATTGCTGGGAGGGGATAAAATGAAACAGGCCGATTTGCTCAAACGCTTCTATGCGAAGGGGTGGTGGGTGCTCCGCGAAGGAGCGAACCACATCATTATGACAAACGGAACTGACATTGAACCCGTTCCCCGCCACAAAGAAATCAACGAGCAGCTTGCCAAAGCCATTATCAAGCGCCGTGAGCTTTAAGGAGGTTTTTATGAAACAGGCTTATCCCATCTTACTGACGCCCGCTGAGCGCGGGTACGTCGTTTTCGTTCCCGACCTTGACATCAATACCGAGGGCGAGACCATCGCCGACGCGATCTCGATGGCGGAGGATGCCATCGGTCTTTGGGGCGTCACCGCGCAGGACATGAAGAAGCCCGTTCCCGCGCCCTCCGATGGACTTCCCGCCTGCAAAGACGGAGAACTCGCCGCGTTTGCCGTTGTGGACTTCGACGCTTACCGGCGCGCAAACGATATGCGCTCCATCCACAAGAACGTGACGATCCCGAGCTATTTGAACGAGCTTGCCGAACAGGCGGGGATCAGCTTTTCGCAGGTCTTGCAGGACGGGCTGAAAACGCGCCTCGGCGTACAATAGAACACAAATCTTTGACCTTTCGCCGCCCTCTTCGGAGGGCGGTTTTTTCATATCCACTTGCTGATCGTTTCCTCGTCCTGCTCCGTATACTGCCGCTTGAAGTCCACCAGGTGCCGGTTCTGCTTGTAAAATTCCTGTTCGGACTTGTCCAGCTTCTTGCCCTTTGCCTTTTTGCTGCGGATCGAAACGACCTGCGAAAAGGTGCAGTCCCCAATCTCCTGATACGCCGAAATAAAGGTGTACCAATGCAGCTTTTCCTCCGACCGTATCTCTCTGCCGAGGACGCGGTTGATCGGCGCAACAATGAGCGGGAAATCCCGCTGCCAGTCCATCAGCTTCAGGCCGCGCTTTTCCTCGCGCTGCTCCTCCCCGCAGCTGATGAACCGCAGGCACTGCCGTATCGCTTTCTCGTAGTCGCTCTGCGGCATTTCCGGGAAGCCGTGATAGAATATGTCGAGCATCGCCTCCGCCCTCTCCTGATC
>CAVKBJ010000147.1:0-2034 GCA_963654505.1 Lachnospiraceae bacterium | reverse complement strand
GCGATGATGTCGAGAATCGCGCGGTAATCCGAGCGTATCGCATATTCCGTGCCGTTCACTTCAACGGCGGTCGGCAGATCGTAGGTCATTTATGATATTTCTTCGTGTACTTGCCGATGCGCGGGTTCGTGGCCTTCTGCTCGCGGGCAAAGGTGGTATCGACCTCATCCATGATAGCGAGCATCAGGTTCGCCCACACGGGCAGGCCGTCCGCCAGCGCGTACACGTTCATGCCGCCGAACAGGGCGGAGCAGATGTCGAAGCCGAACACCTCCGCGATGCTGTCGCGCATTTCCTCGTCCATCCTGCGGGCCGTTTCAAATACCTCACGCTTGTTCGCAGTCCTTTCGACCTCAGCCTTGTAGGCGTCCTGCTTTTTGTCGAGCGTGTCATAGGTGTCGGCGGTAAAGGTCACGCCGCTCGCGGTCTTGGAAACGGTGCCGAGTGTGCGGTTTCCGCCATAGGTGATCTCGCTCGCGATGTTGAGCGTACCGTCGCCCTCGCCGCCGCGTCCAGTAAAGCGTACCGGTCGATCAGCGCGCAGCAGCACATTTTCACAGCGTCCAGATCGGCGTTATCTTTCGCGCGGTTCTGCGTATAGTAGTCGAGGAAGGAGCTGGCCCGAACGGCCAGACGCGAAAAATCCCTCTCGCCGACAGTTCCCATACAGTTTCCGGCGTAGTATGCGTAATCAGCGTAGGTCATGCAGGTCAGCTCCTTTCAGATCAGCCGGATACGGTAACGGTGGCGGTGCCGGTCTTGGTGCTGTCCTGCTTGGACTTCGCCGTGACCGTGATACTGGTCTTGGTCTCGTTGGAGCCGACCGTCAAAACGCCCTCGTCGGTGATGGTGGACTTGGTTCCGTCGGTGCTCCACTCGACCTCGCCGTTGATGATGCCCTCTCCGGTCACAGCCGCGGTGAACGCCTTGTTGCCGCCCTTCGCCATCGTGGCGGTGGCGGGAGTGACGGTCACAGCGGAGATAGAGCCGCCCTTGCCGTACACGGAGAAGGGGAACGGATTGGCCTTGTCTACGTTGTAGGCGTTGACAGGGTTCGCGATCTCCCAGCCAAGGCGCATGACCGCGCGGAGCGCGACCATATCGTTCTGCATCAGGTTATAGGTGATGGCCTTGGTGGTCGGATCCTGAATGACGCCCTCGGTGAAGATCTTGAAGGTCATGTCCTGCCGGATGGCATAGACGAGCTGAGACCAGTCGCCCACGATCATCTGCGCCTGTGCGGGGTCAAACGCGCCGTTCATGGGGAAATACATATCCATGCCGTCGAGGCCGTAGCGGGTCGCGCCCTGCATATCGCTCTTGAAAATGGGCTGGCCGGTGGTATCCTTCAGGCCGCGCAGCTTGCCGCGCATCTGGATAGCGGACATAACGTCGTTGGGGTTGAAGCCGTCCAGCTCGACCTTGGAGATCAGGCCGCCTTCGCCCATGATGTCGCTGAACACGTCCGTACCCATAGGAACGCCGTTGCCCGCGGCGATGGCAGCGGGAACGACGCCGGTGCGCCAGGTGCTCGGCTTGTTGGTGCCAAACAGGATGGCGGCGTCGATAACCTTGCCGAGCGCTTCGGTCAGGCGCGGCTTGACCTCGCCCCAGATGTCGTAATCGGCGTCGTCAAGGGCGGCCTCGGGAATGGGGACGATGACGGCGATCTCCTCGGCGTACAGTTTCTTCTTGTCCCATGCCATTTTGGTGGTCTGCTTGAACGCGTCGCCCGCGCCGTCGCCGGTCACCTCGCCGTTGACGAAGTACGCGGAGGGGAGCGCGTCAAGAACGTTGATGGTCTGTGTCTTGCTGGACATATTCGCCAGCCTGCGGCCCATGCAGGGCGCTCTCCGCGATAGTGCCCTGCATGATCTCGCGGGTAACGGGTTCCGGGATAAGGCCGGAAAGCGCGCTTCTGTCAATGATATTTGCCATGTTGATAACTTCCTTTCTTTACTTCAATGCGCCGCGGATGAGGCTGTTCATCGCGGCATTGGTGTCGGTTTTCTTCTCGCCGCCGCCCGCGGGAGC
>CAVKBJ010000146.1:0-6799 GCA_963654505.1 Lachnospiraceae bacterium | reverse complement strand
GAGCTACAGGCGCATATTTACTTGTAGGTTCCTGCGATAGTAGTCAAATAGTAGTCAACGACTACCTATTTTTCCTCTCCCGTTCCTGCAAACGCAGCTGGGACAAGGCTTTGCGCCATATCTCAGGAGGGGACGCCTGAAACGTCGGAGTCACATACTCTATCCATCTGAGCTACGGGCGCATATAAAACAATATTTGGTTTATCCGACTAAAGTATAAAAGTGATTTGTAGGGGTAAAAAAGTGATTTGCTATCAAAACGCTTCCTTTCGCTAACAATTTGATTTCGAAAATGTCGAAAAGTGTTGATATATAAGGGTTTTTGCAATTTTCTCGTTCTCCGTCGGAGTCACACGCGCTATCCAGCTGCGCCACGGACACATATTCACTTCAACGCTCCATAGTATAGCAAATTTTTACGCAGGTGTAAAGCAAAATTTAGCAGAAAAAAGATCGTTAAAAAAATTGACAACTTTCCCTCTATCCTCTACAATAGAAGAACACCAAATCCATCACACAAAAAGAGACAGAGCATGAAAAAAGAAAAGATCTCCGACGCCGTGATCCGGCGTCTCCCCCGCTACTATCGCTACCTCGACGAGCTGCACGCGAGAGGCATCGTGCGCATCTCGTCCAGCTCGCTCGGCAAGCGCATGGGCATCACCGCCTCGCAGATCCGGCAGGATCTGAGCTGCTTCGGCGAGTTCGGCCAGCAGGGCTACGGCTACAACATCATGGAGCTGCGCGCCGAGATCGGCCACATCCTCGGTGTGGACGACCGGCACCGCCTCATCGTCGTCGGCGCAGGCCATCTCGGTCACGCGCTGCTGCAAAACTTCGACTTCGATCAGGGCGGTTTCCTCTTTGACACCGCGTTCGACGTCTCCCCCGCCGTCATCGGCACGACGGTCAACGGCATCACCGTCCGCGGCATGGACGAGCTGGACGGCTATTTTGCCGCCTGTCACCCCTCCGTCGCCGTGCTGACGGTGCCGAAGGCCGCCGCGCAGGAGGTCGCCGACCGCCTGATCTCGCTCGGTGTGCAGGGCATCTGGAACTTCACCAACGTCGAGCTGACGGGCGACGTTTTCTTTGAGAACGTCCACTTCGCCGACAGTCTGCTCACTCTCAACTACCGCGTCACCAAGCAGTTCCCCGCAGATAAAGGAGAGCATCCATGAAAAAACGAACGCTGCTCATCGCGCTCGCGCTGACCGTATCGCTGTTCGCCGGCTATGCCGCCGCGGCGGGCGGAGACGCGGACGATCCGCTCATCTCGCTGGACTTTCTCGACAATACCTTCCGCACACAGACGGAGAAAAAGATAGACGACGCCATCTCCGCCTCGGACGCCGCCCTGCTTGAGGACGCCACGGCCCGCTGGAGCGCGGCGGTCGCGGCGGCGGAGGCCGCCGCCGGTGCGGACTACGCCCCCGCCTTCACCGAAGCGCGCGTCAAGCAGGGCGACATTCTCTCCGGTGTCACAGGCTTACAGGTCCTCCCCCTCGCGGGCGAGCTGACCGTTTCGTTTTCCTCCGGCGCGGTCGTGGACGCGACCAACGGCACGGAGTTCGCCAGCGGCGGCACGCTCCGGGCGAACCACCGCTACCTCGTCGCGGAGGACACCACGGCGCTGTTCACCTGCGCGTCCAAGACCGCCGTGCTCAGCTATTGCGGCCGCTATTCCCTCCGTCTTTCCGACCTGCCGGACTATAACGCGATAGCCGACGCGCTCAAGTCGCTCTCCCTTTTCCGCGGCACGGGCGTCGGCACCGGCAGCGGCTACGAGCTGGAGAAGTCCCCCACCCGCGCCGAGGCGCTCGTCATGCTCATCCGTATGCTCGGCGAGGAGAAGGCCGCGCTCGCCTGCACGGCCTCCAGCCCCTTCGTCGATGTGCCGGACTGGTTCGTGCCCTACGCCGCCTACGCCTACGAAAAGGGCTACAGCAACGGCGTGTGGACGGACGAGTTCGGCCGCTCCTACTTCGGCACGCAGGAGACGGCCTCCGCCGCCATGTACGCCGAGTTCCTTCTCCGCGCGCTCGGCTGCAGCTCCACCGCCACTGCCGACATCTCCGACGCGCTCGACCGCGCTGTGACCGCGGGCGTTCTGACCGGCGGCGAGGCCGCCGCGCTCAGGAGCGGGAACTTCCTGCGCGCCGACGTCGCGTACCTCTCCTACTACGCGCTCGCCGCCCGCACGAGCGGCGGCGCCGTGCTGAGCCAAAAGCTCATCGACGCGGGCGTGTTTACCGCTGCGGATTACCGCGCCGCGCAGGCGCTCGTCACCACCGCGCGCATCGCCTGACACCCTTTCGCGCAAGCGGCATACTATGGACTGAGACCGCCACGGCGGCTCGATCTTCATGGGAGGTTGCTTTTATGTGCAATAACGGTTTTGGCGGCGGCGGTTGCTGCTGGATCATCATTATCATCCTGCTCCTCATCTGCTGCGGCGGCTGCGGCTATGGCGGCGGGTGCGGCAACGGCTGCGGCAATGGCTGCGGCTGCAACAACGGCTGCGGCTGCTGAGCGGCATAAGCTACACAAGGAGGACTGCGCTTCGCGCGCAGTCCTCCTTTTCTTCCGCTATATAGAGTCTTATCCCAAAACGCCCAGATGCTCGAGCAGGATCTTCAGGCCGATGAGAATGAGAATGACGCCGCCGGTGAGCTCCGCGCGGCTTTTGTAGCGCGAGCCGAAAAGGTTGCCGACCCACACGCCGACGAGCGTGAGCGCGAAGGTCGTGCAGCCGATGAGCGTGACCGCGTGGCCGATGCGCACGCCGAGAAAGGCGAACGACACGCCGACGGCCAGCGCGTCGATGCTCGTGGCGACGGCCAGCGTGAACAGCTCACGGTAGGTGACGTTCCCGCAGCTCTCCTGCTCCTCCTCCGTCTGCTCGCGGCTCTCCTTGATCATATTGCCGCCGATGAAGGCGAGCAGGACGAAGGCGATCCAATGGTCCCAGCGCTCGATATAGCCCGCAAACTGGCTGCCGAGCAGGTATCCGGTGAGCGGCATGAGCGCCTGAAAGCCGCCGAAAAATGCGGCGAGCAGCAGCGCGTCGCGCCTATTCACCCGCTGCATGGCAAGCCCCTTGCAGATGGCCACGGCAAAGGCGTCCATCGAAAGGCCGACGGCGATGAGAAACAGTTCAAAGAGACTCATGGTTTGTCCTCCAAAGCATAAAAAATCGGGCACGCTGCCGCACCCGATCACAAGACGCAGGTACGGCGAAGCCATACTTGAGTCTCGGTGTTTAAGACAAGCCAGATCTCTCGATCAGTCTGTTGACTTGCCACGCTCTCGCGCCATCTACTCCCTCAAAGTCTGCACAGTATACCACAAAGCGCGCGGAAAAGTCAAGCCCTGCTCAGGAATTGCTCGTGCTGGTGGCGCGCAGCATCACGTCATGGTAGCCGCCCTCGACGATGCTGGTGGCGGAGACGAGCGTGAGCTTCGCGTTTTTCTGAAGGTCGGGAATGTTCGTCACGCCGCAGTTACACATGGTGGATTTGACCTTATAGAGGCTGCGGGCGACGTTGTCCTGCAAAGAGCCGGCGTAGGTGACGTACGAGTCCACGCCCTCTTCAAACGCAAGGCCCGTCTTGCCGCCGAGGTCGTAGCGCTGCCAGTTGCGCGCGCGGTTCGAGCCCTCGCCCCAGTATTCCTTGACGTACACGCCGTTGACGAGCAGCTTGTTCGTCGGCGATTCGTCGAAGCGGGCGAAGTAGCGCCCGAGCATCAGGAAGTCCGCGCCCATAGCGAGCGCAAGCGTCATGTGATAGTCGTGGACGATGCCGCCGTCGGAGCAGATAGGAACGTAAACGCCCGTTTCGCGGAAGTATTCGTCGCGCGCGGCGCTTACCTCGATGAGCGCGGTGGCCTGACCGCGGCCGATGCCCTTCGTCTCGCGCGTGATGCAGATGGAGCCGCCGCCGATGCCGACCTTGACGAAATCCGCGCCGCACTCGGCGAGGAAACGAAATCCGTCGCGGTCAACGACGTTGCCCGCGCCGATTTTGACGGCGCTGCCGTAATTCGCGCGCACGTAGTCGATGACCTTCTTCTGCCAGACGGAATAGCCCTCGGACGAGTCGATGCACAGCACGTCCGCGCCCGCCTCCACAAGCGCGGGGACGCGCTCGGCATAGTCGCGGGAGTTGATGCCCGCGCCGACGAGATAGCGCTTTTTGCCGTCCTGAAGCGCGAGCGGGTGCTCCTTATGCTCGGCGTAGTCCTTGCGGAAAACGAAGTAAAGCAGGCGGTCGTTCTCGTCCACGATGGGCAGCGCGTTGAGCTTGTGCTCCCAAATGACGTCGTTGGCCTCCTTGAGCGTGGTCGATGCGGGTGCGGTGACGAGCCTTTCGCGCGGCGTCATGAAATCACGCACCTTTACGCTGGTGCTCATGCGGCTCACGCGGTAGTCGCGGCTCGTCACAAGACCGAGAAGCCTGCCGTTGGGCGTCGCGTCCTCGGTGACCGCGACGGTGGAAAAGCCGTTCGCCTCCTTGAGCGCGAGCACATCGGCAAGCGTGTGCTCGGGTGTCAGGTTCGAGGCGCTAACGACGAAGCCCGCCTTGCTGCTCTTCACGCGGCGCACCATCTCCGTCTCGCTCTCGATGGACTGCGAGCCGAAGATGAACGAAAGGCCGCCCTCCTTCGCCAGCGCGACGGCGAGCGTGTCGTTCGAGACCGACTGCATGATGGCGGAGACCATCGGGATATTCAGGCTGATGGGGCACTCCTCCTGCCCCCTGCGGTAGCGCACGAGGGGTGTTTTGAGCGAAACGTTGTCGGGAACGCAGTCCTCGGACGTGTAGCCGGGAACGAGCAGATATTCGCTGAAGGTGTGGGACGGTTCGGGATAATAGTAGGCCATGAGTCTGCTCCTCTCTTTTTGGATCACCGGAAACGGCGCGGCGGTCGGGCCGTTGGTGTCGAATACTGCGCCTATTGTAACACATCCTTCGGAAATGGCAAAGCGTATTTTTTGCGGATCTCTGCGCATGATACCCTTTAGACGCACGGCGGCGTGACCTTGCCTTGCCGTTCGTTTGAAAGGAGGAGGGATGAAAGTCCCTCCTCCGGTGGTTTTCCGTCTCTTTTGCACATTGCGTTTCGAGAAAGGGTATGCTATAATTTTCTATTATTATTTTGAAATGGGAGGTTCGTTCCGATGAAATACGAGGAAATGACGGCTGAACAGCGTAAGACCGAATTTGACAAGGTGTCCGCCGAGTTTGCGGCATGGAAGGCCAAGGGCCTGAAGCTCAACATGGCGCGCGGTAAGCCCAGCCGCGCCCAGCTCGATCTGGTCACCGGCCTTTTCACCGCGCTCAGCGACCCGAGCGAGTGCATGGACGACGGAGTGGAGGCCCGCAATTACGGCGAGCTGAGCGGCCTGCCGAGCGCGAAGGCGCTCTTTGCCGAAATTCTCGGCTGCAAGCCGGAGCAGGTCTTTGTCGGCGGCAACGCCAGCCTTCAGCTCATGTACGACACCGTCGCCAAGGCGTACACCAACGGTCTGCTGCACAGCGAGAGGCCGTGGTGCCGTGAGGAAAAGATCAAGTGGCTCTGTCCCGCTCCGGGCTACGACCGCCACTTCAAGGTCACGGAGAGCTTTGGCTTTGAGCTCATCACCGTCCCCATGACCGAGACCGGCCCGAACATGGACCTTGTCGAGCAGCTCATCAGGGACCCCGCCGTCAAGGGTATGTGGAACGTGCCGAAGTATTCCAACCCCGATGGCATCATCTACTCCGGCGAGACCGTCGAGCGCATCGCGAAGATGAAGCCCGCGGCTCCCGACTTCCTGCTCATGTGGGACAACGCCTACTGCATCCACGAGTTCGAGGGCGACTTCGTTCCTTTCCCCGACATTCTGAGCCTTTGCGAAAAATACGGCAACGCCGACATGGTGTTCGAGTTCGCCTCCACCAGCAAGATCACGCTGCCCGGCGCGGGCGTGGCGTGCTTCGCGTGCAGTGAGGCGAACATGAAGTACATGGAAAAGCTCATCGGCGTTCAGATCATCAGCTATGATAAGGTCAACCAGCTCCGCCATGTGAAATTCCTCAGGGACAAGGCGCACACGCTGGAGCTGATGAAGAAGCACGCGGCCATCATGGGGCCGAAGTTCAAGACGGTCACCGACACGCTCGCGCGCGAGGCCGGCCCGCTGGGCCTTGCCTCCTGGCACGAGCCCAAGGGCGGCTACTTTGTCTCCGTCAACACGCTGCCCGGCCTTGCCAAGCGCACGCTGGCGCTGTGCAAGGAGGCCGGCGTCGTCATGACGGGCGCGGGCGCGACCTTCCCCTATGGCATCGACCCGCGGGACAGCAACATCCGCGTCGCCCCGTCCCTCCCGCCGGTTGAGGAGCTCCAGCAGGCGATGGAGGTGTTCTGCTGTTGCCTGAAGCTCGCCGCGCTCGAGCAGATGAAGTAATCATACGAAAGAGGCGGAGCGCCGCTCCGCCTCTTTTTTTGCACAAATGCGGATATTGGGTATTGACTTCCCGCTCAATTTTGGTATAATGGTGTCTGCTGTTGAGCATTGAGATACGCAGTGGTATCGAAGTGGTCATAACGAGCACGACTGGAAATCGTGTGACGGCCAAAAGCCGTCCGAGGGTTCGAATCCCTCCCACTGCGCCATAAGGTGGCAACAATTCGGATATTTTAAGCGCAACGCTTAGAATACCAAAGGGTTGCCACCTTTTTTTATTTCAAATTCCGCACTCAGAAAAAAAGATATTTTCGCGTTATTTTGGTAACTGGGGAGATTCGAACTCCC
>CAVKBJ010000145.1:0-18590 GCA_963654505.1 Lachnospiraceae bacterium | reverse complement strand
TAAAGGGAGAAAACCAAAGTTTTCTCCCTTTACAGTCCTTAACTTAACAGTGTTGGACCGCAGGGTCGGCGCTTTTCTTATTGAAGTTTCAGCAGAGGCTTCCGGCGGGCATCCTTTTTTGATCGCGTTCAGGCTTCCATGGGCTCATTCAGCACATAGCGGTCGGCGATATAATCGCGGACGCGGCGAACCGCAGGGGAAAGCGGGCGATTCTTCGCCCACGCGAGGTACACCGTGCGGACGCACTCGCGGCCGATGTCCGCGATCGGAAGGACGGATACGGGCGCGTTGTCCATCGCCGGGACCTGCGGCAGAATGGACACGCCGAAGCCGAGCGAAACGTATTGCAGCGCGGCGTTGCACTCGCGCACGACAAAAAGAACGTTCGGCGTGACGCCCTCCTTGGCGAAGATCTGATCCGTGCGGATGCGCAGACTGCTGGTCTTATCGAGCAGAATGATCGGCTCGTTCGCAAAATCGGCGAAGTTGACGAAGCTCCGCTCGGCCAGCGGATGCTCCTGCGGAACGGCCAGATAGAGCGGCTGCTTCAGGATGGGGGTCGTTTCGATCCAGTCGTCCGTGTGCATACAGAAGGTCAGGTCAAGGTCGCCCTTTTTCAGCAGCCCCAAAAGGTCGAACGACGAGCCCTCGGAGAACTGGAAGCGCAGGCGCTCGTTTTCCGTCTGCTCGTACAGATCCTTCATCAGCGTGGGGATCAGCGAAGCGGAGATCGAGTGAAAATAACCGAGACGGACGACCTGCATGGTGGCACCGGACATCTGCCGGAGCAGCTCCGTGCCGTCGTTGATGGTGGCGAGCGCGTTTTCCACGTAGGGCAAAAACTGCTCGCCGTACATTGTCAGGGTGATCTTGCGGTCCTCCTTGTTAAAGAGCTTCACGTCCAGCTCCTTTTCCAGCTCATTGATGGAATAGCTTAGGCTAGGCTGGGCGATATGCAGCTCCTCGGCCGCACGGGTGTAGTGCAGGACGTGTGCAAGCGTCTGAAAATACTGAAGCTGTGCCAGAGTCATGTGTATGCCTCCTCCATAAACGACCGCCGAAAGGATCAAAAATTTATACCTGTAAAACAATTATATACCATCTGTCGGCCGGACGCAAGAAAGAAGTCATGGGGACGCGATAAATATTACGCGAAGGAGCAGACGCCGCATTTCTGTGCAATAGAACTAATCTATAGTACGTTTGATTTCCGGTATTGGACAGAATTATAGCAGATGTGTAAAATAAGGGCACATGAAACAAAACAAGCCGACCCGTTAAAAATCAAAAAACGAAATGTAAGGAGAAACTTATCATGGCAAGTGAAATCACTGCTGAGCAGATCGCTGAGATCGAAGAGCTCGTCGTTCGCGCACGCGCTGCCGCGAAGATCGTTGAGACCTATGATCAGGCCCGCGTGGACCGCCTTTGTCAGGCCGTCTGCGCCGCGCTCTATCCCCTGAAGGTTTGGGGCAACCTCTGCGACGAGGCCGTCGATGAGACCCGCCTCGGCGACAAGGTCACCAAGCGCAACAAGCGCAACAAGCTCAAGCTGATCCTGCGCGACTGTCTGCGTCAGCCCAGCGTCGGCATCATCGAGGAGGACAAGGAGAAGGGCCTCGTCCGCTACGGCAAGCCCGTTGGCGTCATCGGCACCCTCGTCCCCACCACCAACCCCTGCCTGACGCCCGCCGGCCAGGTCATCTACGCCATCAAGGCGCGCGACGTACTGATCTGCTCCCCCCATCCCCGCGCAAAGAACGTTACCAACAAGTGCATCGACATCATCCGTGAGACGCTGGTCAAGGAAGGCGCTCCCGCCGATATCATTCAGGGCATCAAGAACCCGAGCATCGCGATGTCTCAGGAGCTGATGAAGCGCGTTGACCTCGTCATCGCCACCGGCGGCCGCCCGATGGTCAAGGCTGCTTATTCCTCCGGTACGCCCGCGTTCGGCTCCGGTGCCGGCAACGCCACCGAGCTGATCGACGAGACCGCGAACACCCCGGAGCGCATCGCCGAGGTTGCTCAGAACTGCCGCATCTCCAAGTGTTCCGACTTCGGCTCCGGCTGCTCCTGCGACGGCAACATCATCTGCCACGCCTCCGTCTATGACGATTTCGTCAAGGCTCTGGTCAAGGAGGGCGCGTATGTCGCCAACGCCGACGAGGCTGAGAAGCTCAAGCTCGTCATGTGGGATGAAACCGGTCACCGTCTGCCCGACACCGTCGCCATCTCCCCGCAGAAGCTCGCCGAGAAGGCCGGCTTTGAGATCCCCGCTGACCGCAAGTTCATCGCCGTCACCGGCGGCGGCCGTGCGGACATCGGCAAGGAGCATCTGTTCTCCAGTGAGAAGCTGACCACTCTGATGGCTCTGTTCAAGTACGACGGCGAGTTCGAGAATGCGCTCGACATGGTCCGCGCGATCTATGAGGTCGGCGGCAAGGGCCACTCCTGCGGCATCTACTCCTTCGACGACGATCACATTCATCGTCTCGCGATGATGGCGCCCGTCACCCGTATCATGGTTCGCCAGCCCAACAACCGCGGCAACTCCGGCAGCGCCACCAACGGTATGCCCCCGACGTCCTCCATGGGCTGCGGCACTTGGGGCGGCAACATCGTTTCCGAGAATATCGCCCTCAAGCACTATATGAACAACACATGGGTCGCCCGTCCCATTCCCGAGGATATGCCCTCTCTGCAGGAGCTGTTCGGTGAGTTCTATCAGGACGGCATGGACGTAGAGTAAAAAACTGACACTTTTTCAATGAAATCTCCATAAGCAAGGGAGCGGTGCCGAAAGGCGCCGCTCCCTTGCTGTCCCTCAACCGATGTCGAGCCGAATATCTTGGCCGATCTCGTGGATGATCGTTCCCGTGCTGCGGGAAACGCCCAAGCAGAAAGGAAAACAGATAATTGAGGTAAATGCAGCAAAGCAGATCAAAAAGGCAGCGTCCGTATTCCGTCAGCAACCCGCGGCTCAGTCGCGTGGTCAGGCCGTAGGGGCACATACAGTGGGATCGCAACGGTCATGATTGGCTTGCTTTGAAAGGCTTTGGTCTCTGGGCCGATCCATCCTCTGGCCGCGCACAGATAGTCGGCGGCAATCAGCAGCAGAACTCCGGTGATCTGCGCTGTGCTTTGCGTCACACCGGCGTGACGAGCCGCAGCGCCTCCCTGACATTGCGCTCGATCTCGTCGTGCAGAGCCTTCGTCGAGGGGAATTTTTTCTCAGGCCGCAGGTAAGCGCAGAAATCGAGCCGCAGCGCTTGACCGTACAGGTCGCCGTCAAAGTCCGCAAGATAGGTCTCGACCGTCACGCGATCCGCGTCGCTGACAGTCGGGCGCACGCCGACATTCGTCACACCGATGCGCCGCATGCCGTCGGGCAGATAGGCCCTCGTGGCGTAAACACCGCGTTTCGGCACGATGATGTGCGCGTCGGGAACAAGGTTCGCCGTCGGGAACAGGCTTTTTTTGCCGATGCCCTCGCCGTGGCGGACAATTCCGCTCATGCGGTGCGGGTGGCCGAGGAAACGCGCCGCGCGCTCCACCTCGCCCGCTTCGATGAGCGAGCGGATATAGGTCGAGCTGACGGTCACTCCGTCCAGCTCCACCTCGGGAATGATGTCGCAGCCGAGGCCGATGGCGCGGCACTTTTCGCGCAGCTTGTCCGGATTACCCTCGTTTTTGTGACCGAAGCGGAAGTCGTGTCCCGCGACGAGGTGGACGGCATGGAGCTTTTTCACCAGCAACTCGGTGATAAAATCCTCCCACGGCATGGTCATCATCGCGCGGTTGAACGGCTCGACAAACACCGTGCCGATACCATAGTATTCGCGGATGATGGCCGCGCGCTCCGCCGCGCTCGTGAGCAGCGGCACGGGAACGCCGGTGACAAATTCTTTCGGCGAGCGGTCGAAAGTGAACGCCGCGGGCGTGACGCCGAGCTCCGCGGCGCGCTCCGCCGTTTTTTTCAGCAGCGCGCCGTGGCCGAGATGCACCCCGTCGAAAAAGCCGAGGGCAATAACAGTTGCTTCACTCATGGTCTGTTTCCTCAAAAGAAATTCTTGATCGCGCGCAGCTCGCCGCCCTCCGCGTGAGAGAGCGAGAGAAAGTACCCCGCGCGGTCGTACATGCGGTAGTCGCCGTCGGCAACGCCCCGCGCGGTGAAAGGATTGCCGTTATAGGCGCGCTTTTCCTGCGTTTCGTTCTGCACGGTAAAGCGCGGGTACGCGCGGAAATATTCGTCGAGCGGCAAAAGCAGGGCCTCACCTTTTGACTGCACCTCGTCGAGCTTGACGGTCTCCTCGATGCGGAAACCCGCGGCCATCGTGCGCCGCAGCGCCGCCATGCAGCCGCCGCAGCCGAGCGCCTGCCCAATGTCGTGGCAGAGCGTGCGGATGTAGGTGCCCTTGGAGCACACGACACGCAGGGAAAATTCGTCCGGCGCGGTCTGCTCCGTAAGCTCCAGCTCGTAGATCGTGACGGAGCGCGGCTTGCGCTCGACAGTCCTGCCCTGTCGGGCGAGGTCGCAGAGCTTCTGCCCGTTGACCTTGAGCGCGGAGTACATCGGCGGCAGCTGGGACAGCTCGCCGGTAAAGTGTCCGAGCGCCGCGCGGATCTCCTCCGCACCGACCGTGACCGGGTGCGTTTCCAGCACCGCGCCGGTAATGTCCTGCGTGTCAGTGACCACGCCGAGCTTGAGCACGGCGCGATACTCCTTTCTGCCGTTTTCGGCGAACTGCACCGCCCGTGTCGCGCGGCCGACGAACACCGGCAGTACGCCGGTCGCCATAGGATCGAGCGTTCCCGCGTGGCCGACGCGCTTTTCGCGCAGAATGCCGCGCAGCTTGGCACACACGTCCATGCTCGTCCAGCCGGCGGGCTTATCGATGATGAGAATGCCGTCCGGCATAGGATATCCTCCGTTTCTTTACTGCTCCGCCGCGCTCTGCACAGCGGCGAGGATCGCCGCCTTCGCGTCCGCGAGCGGGCCGTGGTACACGCAGCCGGAGGCCGCGCAGTGGCCGCCGCCGCCGAGCGCGGCGCAGGCCTTCGTCGCGTTGACGCGCGCGCCGGTGCGCACGCTGATTTTCCACGCGCCGTCCTTCGTTTCCTTCATGGTGATGGAGCAGTCTGTGCCCTCTACCACACCGCCGAGGGCGGAAACGTCGTCCATGTCTGCCTCGGTGAGCGACAGCCTTTTGACCAAGCTCAGCGGCAGCGTGACGACGACCACGCGCCCCTCGTCGTAAAACTCCATCGTGCGCAGCAGCTCCGCTTCAAGGGCAAGGCGCTTTTTCGTCTTGGTGCGAAAGTGGCGCTTGTTCGCTCTGCGGTAGTCGATGCCCGTCTCCATCAGCGTCGCAGCGACGCGGTGCGTGTTCGGCGTGACGTTGGAGTAGACGAAGCAGCCCGTGTCCGTGCTCACCGCGACGTAGAGCGGCAGCGCGACGGCGGGCGTGAGCTGGCCGAGCTCGATCGCCAGCTCGCAGAGGATCTCGCCGCAGGCGGCGCACTCGGGACGCACGCAGCTCTCGCGGGCGAAGTTTTCATAGCTCGGGTGATGGTCAATGGCGAGATCGACCCTGTCCTTGAACTTCTCAGCGTTGTCGGGAAACAGCCCAAGCGCCGCGAGATCGACGGAGACGACCGTTTCATAGCGGTAGTCCTCCGCCGCCCAGTAGGGCGCGACGTAGTCGGCGTAAAGGCTTGTGACCTCGGCGTTCGGCAGCAGCGCCGCTCGCTTGCCCATTTGGCGCAGCATGGCACACAGCGCAGCGGCGCAGCCGAGGGTGTCCCCGTCGGGACGGCGGTGGGTGAGGATGAGATAATCATCATGAGCGCGCAGATAAGCGGCGACTTCCCTGACCGTCATTCGTCCTCACCGTCCAATACAATATGCTCGTTCGCCGGGTTCGCGGGCTTGACCTTCGTGGGATCGCGCAGCATCTTGAGGATGTGCGCGCCGTATTCGATAGAGTCGTCCGCGGTGAATTGCAGCTCCGGCGTATAGCGCAGGCTCATCGACGCGCCCAACTCGCGGCGCAGATAGCCCGCCGCGGACTTGAGGCCGCGAACGGCGTCCTTCTCCTGCGCTTTGTCAAGTACGCTCACAAACACGCGGCAGTAGCGCAGGTCGGTGGTGGTGTCAACGTGTGTGACCGTCACCATGCCGCCCTGCACGCGCGGATCCTTGAGCGTGCGGAAAAGGGTGCTCAGCTCGCGCTGGATTTCCTCATTGATGCGTCCGATGCGGTTGCTTGCCATAAAAATGACCTCCTTTGCGGGAAAAGGGCGGGCGAAGCGTCGCCCGCCCCCTTTTTCAACCTGATCACTGCTCGATCTGCTCCATGACGTAGGCCTCGACCACGTCGCCCTCCTTGATGTCGTTGAACTTCTCAAAGTTCAGACCGCACTCGTAGCCGGAGGCGACCTCCTTGACGGCGTCCTTAAAGCGCTGGAGTGAGGCAAGATGCCCCTCGTGGACGACGATGCCATCGCGCACGATGCGCACCTCGCAGGCACGCTGAATCTTGCCGTCGGTGACGTAGCAGCCGGCGACCGTGCCGACGCTGGAGACCTTGTAGGTCTGGCGGATCTCGGCGTGGCCGATGATATTCTCGCGGAACTTGGGCGCGAGCATACCCTTCATGGCCGCCTCGACCTCGTTGATGGCGTCGTAGATCACGCGGTACATCCGCATATCGACGTGGGCGCGGGCCGCGCTGTCGCGGGCGGCCGCGTCGGGCCGGACGTTGAAGCCGACAATGATGGCGTTCGACGTGGAGGCGAGCATGACGTCGCTCTCGTTGATCGCGCCGACCGCGCCGTGGATGACGCGCACGCGGACTTCATCGTTGGAGATCTTCTCAAGCGAGGTCTTGACCGCCTCGACGCTGCCCTGCACGTCCGCCTTGACGATGATGTTGAGGTTTTTCATCTCGCCCGCCTGGATCTGGCTGAAGAGATCCTCAAGAGAGACCTTGGAGACCGGCGCGTTGGCCTTGGCCTTCTCCTCGGCCTTGCGCTGCTCGACCAGCTCACGGGCAAGGCGCTCGTCGGCGACGGCATTGAACGTCGCACCCGCGCCGGGAACTTCGCCGAGGCCCGTGATCTCGACCGGGACGGAGGGTCCTGCGCTCGTGAGCTTTTGCCCCTTGTCGTTCGTCATCATGCGCACGCGGCCGACGGCCGTGCCGGCGATGATAATGTCGCCCTGATGGAGCGTGCCGTTCTGCACAAGCAGCGTCGCGATGGGGCCGCGGCCCTTGTCGAGCCGCGCCTCGATCACCGCGCCGGAGGCGGCGCGGTTCGGATTGGCCTTGAGCTCGCCGACCTCGGCGGTCAGCGCGACCATTTCAAGCAGGTTATCCACGCCCATGCCGGTCTTGGCGGAGATCGGGCAGACGATGGTGTCGCCGCCCCAGTCCTCGGCCAGCAGGTCGTACTTGGTGAGCTGTTCCTTGATGCGCTCGGGATTCGCGTCCGGCTTATCCATCTTGTTGATGGCAACGATGATGGGGATGCCGGCAGCCTTGGCGTGGTTGATGGACTCGACGGTCTGCGGCTTGATACCGTCCTCGGCGGCGACGACGAGGATCGCGATGTCCGTGATCATCGCGCCGCGGGCGCGCATAGAGGTGAACGCCTCGTGACCGGGGGTATCGAGGAAGGTGATGGGCTTTCCTTTGATTTGCACCTGATAGGCGCCGATGTGCTGCGTGATGCCGCCAGCCTCGCCGGAGGCGACGTGCGCGTTTCGGATATAGTCGAGCAGGCTCGTCTTGCCGTGATCGACGTGGCCCATGACCACGACGACGGGGGCGCGGGGCTTGAGCTCGTCGGCGGTGTCCTCATGGTCGTCGATGAGCTTCTCCTCGATGGTGACGATGACCTCCTTCTCGACCTTGCAGCCGAGCTCCTCGGCGACGAAGGAGGCGGTGTCGAAGTCGATCATCTGCGAGAGCGACGCCATAACACCGTTCTTCATCAGGCACTTGACGACCTCCGCGCCGGTCTTTTTCATGCGGCTGGCCAGCTCGCCGACGGAGATCTCGTCGGGGATCTTGACGGTCAGCGGTGTTTTCTTGGCGATTTCAAGCTGGAGGCGGCGCATCTTCTCGGCCTCCTCCTGACGGCGCTTGTTGGAAAAGCTCGGCGCGCCCCTGCCGTTCTTCTTGTTCGCGGCGTTGCGGAATTTCTCCTTGCCTGCGCTCATGCTGTTGCGGCGTCCGCCATCGGCGCCGCTGCGCTCGGCCATATCCTGCAATTTCTCGTCGTACTTGTCGAGGTTGACGTTGGTGGACTTGCGGGTGTCCACGATCTTCTTCTCCGGCACGCGGGTCGTGGGCTGCTGCGTCGCGGTGGACTTGCCCTGCGCGCTCTGCGTCGCGGTCGACGCCGCAGTCTTCGGCGCATCCTGCTGCGCGTTCTTCTGCTGCGGCGCGGCGGGAGCCGATGCGACCGTCTTGGACGCGCTCGCAACGGGAGCGGGAGCCGCCTTCGGCTCCTCCTCTTTCTTTTCCGTATAGGTCTCGGCGAAGATCGTCTCGATCTTCACCTGATGATGCAGCGTCAGATAGTCAAATACGATCGACAGCTCACGGTCGCTCAGCACTTGGGAGTGACCCTTGGGGGCCTCCGTGTAGTCCTTCAGGATGGCACTGATGTCCTTCGACTGCATCCCGAAGTCCTTCGCCAGACTGCTTACCTTGTTTTTATTCTCCGTAATAGCCAATATAACACCTCCAAATGTGATGGGACCGAATTACTGCTTCTCTTTTTTCGTGCTGCCCTTGCCGCGCTTGACCGGGCGGGAATCCGCGTACCGTGCGCGGGCTGCCGCCTTCACGGCGCTGCGCTTCCGCTCCGCGCGGTCGGGCTTTCTCGCGCCCGTTGCCGCGGAACGCTTACCGACCGTCTTTGCACCGGACTTTGCGCCGGGCTTTTCCACGCGCTCTGCTGTGGCTTCGGAAGATTTTTTCGCGGGACGCTTTTTGCCGGTGCGGAGATTTTTCTCGTGCGCCTCGGCCTCTTTGCGTCGCTCGGCGGCGCGCTGCGCCTTGACCGCGAGCTTTTCCGCCGTTTCGGCAAAGCGTTCATCGCCTTCGGCGAGCTTTTTTGCGATGGCCTCGGCAAAGCCGATGTCCGTAACGGCCAGCATCGCGCAGCTCGAACGGCCGACCGCGCGGCCGAGCGCGGCCTTGTCCGCCCCGATGCGGCACCACAGGCATTGCCCCGCGTCGGCAAAATGCCGCACACGGCGCACGCTGTTCTCCGCGGCGTCGGCGGCGACTAAAATGAGCCGCGCGTCACGCGCCCTTGCCGCCGCGCCGGTCGGCTCCTCGCCGACGGCCAGCCGCCCCGCCTTTTGGGCAAGACCGATGAGATTTAAGACCTTATCCACCGCTCACCATCTCCCTTTCCAGCTCATCGTAAAGCTCCGGCGTGATGGCGGTCTCCAGCGCGCGTTCGAGCGCGCGGGACTTCCGCGCCCGCTTGAGACACTCGGGATTGGGACAGAGGTACGCGCCGCGCCCCGGCTTTTTGCCCTTGAAATCCAGCGAGATCGCACCCTCGGGCGAGCGGACTACACGGATCAGCTCCCGCTTATCCTTTCTCTCGCGGCAGCCCACGCACTGGCGCTGCGGGAGCTTTTTCACCTTTTGCACGGGACTGCCCTCCCTCCTGCTTACTCCTCGTCCTTGTAGGACTGGGGCTTAATATCGATCTTACAGCCGACCAAACGGGCGGCGAGACGGGCGTTCTGCCCCTCCTTGCCGATAGCAAGGGAGAGCTGATCGTCCGGCACGATGACGCGGCAGGCCTTGCTGCCGTCCTCGGCCATACGGACCTCCACCACGTCGGCGGGCGCGAGCGCCGCGGCGATGTACTCCGCGGGGTCCTCGCTGTATTTTACAATGTCGATCTTCTCGCCGCGCAGCTCCGAAACGATGTTGTTCACGCGCTGACCGCGCGGGCCGACGCACGCGCCGATGGGATCGACGTTCGGATCGTTGCTCCATACCGCCATCTTCGTGCGGCTGCCGGCCTCACGCGCGATGCTTTTGATCTCGACGGTGCCGTCGTAGATCTCCGGCACCTCCAACTCGAAGAGACGCTTGACCAAACCCGGGTGCGTGCGGGAGATGACGACCTGCGGGCCGCGGGACTGGCGGCGCACGTCCACCAAATAGACCTTGATGCGCTGGCCCTCGACGAGTGTTTCGCCCTTGACCTGCTCGCCGGCGGTGAGAATGGCGTCGGTCGCCTCCGTGCCGGTGCCGATGCGCAGAGAGGCGTTGCCGTTGCGCGGGTCGATGCGCGTGACGACGCCGGTGAGAATTTCGTGCTGCTTGGAATTGTACTCCTCAAAGACCATACCGCTCTCGGCCTCGCGCAGGCCCTGAATGATGACCTGCTTTCCGTTGCCGGCGGCGATGCGGCCGAACTCGACGTTATCGACCGGAATATTCACGATGCTGCCCACCTCGTACTTGGCGGAGAGCTTCTTCGCGTCCTCAAGAGACATCTGCGCGCCGGGGTTCTCGACCTCCTCGACGACCTCCTTCTGCACATACATCCTGAGGTCGCGCTTGTTCTCGTCCACGTCCACGATCACATTCTCCACGTCCTCATGGTCGCGCTTGTAGGCAGTGGTGAGCGCCTGCACGATCTTATCCATCATAAAGGTCTGGGAAATGCCGCGCTCCTTTTCGAGCATCGCAAGGGCGGCAAAAATTTCATCGCATTTCATGGAAATAAGCTCCTTACTGATTTATGATAAAATGATGGTTGTCAGAAGTCACAGCGAAGGCGCACGAGCGCGATCTCCGGCTTTTCAAAGCGCAGCGGCCGCCCGCCGACGTCAATCGTCACGGCACCGTCCTCATAGCCCGCGAGCGTGCCGGAAAACTCCTTGCGCCCGTCCTTCGGCTTGTAGGTCTTGAGCAGCACCTCCGCGCCCATGAACCGTTCAAAGTCCGAGGGTCGTTTGAGCGGGCGCTCCGCGCCGGCAGAGCCGACCTCAAACACGTAGCTCCCCTCGATGGGGTCGACCTCGTCGAGCAGGTCGCTGACCGTGCGCGAGATAGCCTCGCAGTCTAAAATGTCCACGCCGCCGTCCTTGTCGATCAGCAGGCGCAGATACCATTGTCCCGCCTCGCGGACATATTCCACATCCCAGAGCGTGCAGCCGTTGGCCTCGACGACCGGACGGGCAAGCTCCGCGACGAGCTCAGTCACCTTTTTCATACTTCCCTCACTTTAACCCGCGAAAGTTTTGAACCGGGCAAAAATTGCAAAAGAAAGAGCGGACTGGAAGCCCACTCTGCCAAACTTACCGGAATAATGTATATATATTACCATAGTCTTATGCCGATTGCAAGCATTTTATCGCGGCCGCCGCGGATTTTTTTCAAAAAAAGGGAGCACCCGGCTCGGGTGCTCCCCTGTGATCCAGTCAGGAAAGATAGCGCAGCGGGTTGACGTAGCTACCGTGATACTGGATGCCGAAGTGGCAGTGGACGCCGCTGGCGACGCCGCTGCGGCCGGCCTTGGCGATCTGCTGGCCCTTGTAAACCGTCTGTCCGGCGGAAACAAGGAGCGAGGAATTGTGCTCGTAGTAGGTCACAAAGCCATTCTGATGGTCGATGATGACCACGTAGCCCATCGCGCCCTTATAGCCGGAGTAGGTCACCACGCCGCCGTCCGCCGCATAGATGGCCGTGCCGTAGGACACGGCGATGTCGATACCCATGTGGTTGGTGGACGCGCCGCGGATACCGGTGTTGCGGTAGCCGAAGTAGGAGGTGATGCGTCCGCTCGTCGGCCAGCGGAAGCTGCCGGTCGGGTACCAGCTCGGACGCTCCTTCGTACCCTGCGCGCGCTGCTCGGTCACGGGCTCGGTGAGCGTGACGCTCGAGATGACGGTACGGTCGGTCTCCTCGCCGTTGATATAGGTGACGTCGGCCACCACGTCCGCCGTGCCGTAGACGCCCTTGGAGAGCACCTTGTAGTCGCCCTTGTACATGGATGCATCGTCGGTGTAGGCGATGTCGTACTGAATGTCCTCAACATAGTTCTGCCGCTCGGTGACCACGACGGTCAGGTAGGGAACGGCGTTGGAGAGCGTCAGCTCATCGCCGATCTGCAGGCGGTTGATGTCGAAGTCGGGGTTGAGCGCAAGCAGCTCCTTGGTCGTCATGCCGTGGCTGTTGGCGATCTCGCCCCAAGTATCGCCCTTGACGACCGTGTAGGTCACCTCGCCGGACTTCGTGGAGTTGAGAAGCTCGGCGATCTTTCCGAGGTTGACGATGCTCTCGGTAGGAACGTAGCCCTCGGCGATGCGGACGTCCTCCGCAAAGTCTACAGTCAGCGTATCCTCGGAGATATAGCTCTCCTTGAGCTGATCGAGCAGTCCGTCCAGCGCGCCCTTATACTGGGTCGAGCCGATCAGAGTATCGTCGATATAAAGGGAGTAGCCGCGCGTGACCAAACCGACCTCGTCGGTCAGATCCTCCTCCAGCTCGGCGCGATCCACGACCTCGCTGCGCGCGACCAGTCCGCTGGAATACTGAATGGAGCTGTCGGAAAAGTCAAACCGCTCACCCAGCGTTTCCGAGGTGATGTCCGCAATGCTCGCCGCGACGCGCTTCGCCTCGCTCTCGCTCGCCACGGTGTCGAGCACCTGCCCGTCATAAATGACGGTGGTGCCGATGGTGTATCGGGAAATGAAGCCCGCAGTCGCCGCGATCGCCAGCGCCGCGCCGACAAAGACGAGCGGATAATACTTCTTCCTGCGCCAGCGCGCGGCACGGACGCCGCCTGTGCGGCGGATATGGCGCCGCCGCGCAAGGCGCAGCTTCTCGCGCCCCAGCGCGCCCCAATAGGATAAAAGGCCGCACAGCAGAAGCAAAAGCTGCACCGCGCTGCTGCCGGACTCCGGGAAGCTCCGTGCGCGGGACTCATGCACGACCTCGCGGGCGTGGGTGTGGATCGCCTTGAGCTTCTGCCCAAGCGACTCCTCCGACGTATGCACCGCCTTGTCCACGGCTCCGCCGAGCTTCTTTGCGCCCGCCGACACGTCGCCGGCAAGCTGGTGGGTGTATTCCGCCGCCCTGCCGGCAAGATGCTCCGCTTTCTCCGTGCGCCCCGCACACGCCCCCGGCGCGGTCTGATTCAGTTGTCTCTTTCCTTTGCGCTGTTTCATTGCTCACTCCGCAAGCTCATAAGGCGTTAAAAAGGTTACAATTTGTAACTAATGATACTATACCCTCTTTTTCTCTCCGCGTCAAGCCTTGCTTTCCGCCCGCGTGCGCCGCGCGGCTCGCGCGGCGGCGCGTCGGCTTCAACATCTGCATGTTTTTGTGCAGTTTCGGCACAACATCTTTGGATTTCGAGCCGTTTTTTGTCATTTCAAAAAATCATGTGAAAATTGTAAATTTTTTATGATTTGGTGTTGAGAGCAGGAAAAAACGGGTGTATACTGATATTTGTTAATTTTTGCCGCGTCAGCGGCGACATTATGAGGAGGAATCTCTCTATGTTTGGTCAGTTGATCGCAACCCTGAAGAAAAGTCCAAAAACCATCGTCTTTACCGAAGGCACCGACCCCCGCATCCTTGAAGCGAGCGCGCGCCTGCTGTCCGGTAACTTCCTCAAGCCCATGCTCGTCGGCAACCCCGACGAGATCGCCGCGGCCGCCGAGGACGCCGGCTTCAACATCCGCGGTGCGGAGATCGCCGATCCCGCGAACTATCCCGAGATGGACGCGATGGTCGCGCAGATGGTCGAGCTGCGCAAGGGCAAGATGACGCCCGAGCAGTGCCGCGAAGCGCTCGGCAAGGGCAACTACTTCGGCACCATGCTCGTCAAGATGGGCAAGGCGGACTGCCTGCTCGGCGGCGCGACCTACTCCACGGCGGACACCGTCCGTCCCGCGCTGCAGCTTATCAAGACCAAGCCCGGCAACAAGATCGTCTCCTCCTGCTTCATCATGGTGCGTCCCTCCGCCTCCGGCGAGAACGAGGTGCTCGCAATGGCCGACTGCGCCATCAACATCAAGCCCACCGAGGACGAGCTGGTCGAGATCTGCCGTGAGACCGTCGAGTGCGCGAAGATCTTCGGCGTCGATCCCAAGGTCGCCTTCCTGAGCTACTCCACGCTCGGCAGCGGCAAGGGCGAGGACGTCGATAAGATGCGCAACGCCTGTGAGAAGGCCAAGGCCGAAATGCCCAACACGCCCATCGGCGGCGAGTTCCAGTTCGACGCGGCGGTCTCCCCCGTCGTCGCCAAGACCAAGCACATCGAAGGCGGCGTCGGCGGCCACGCCAACACCTTCATTTTCCCCGATATCAACGCCGGCAACATCGGCTACAAGATTGCCCAGCGTCTCGGCAACTTCGACGCCTACGGCCCGATCCTGCTCGGCCTGAACGCGCCCATCAACGACCTCTCCCGCGGCTGCAACGCGCAGGAGGTCTATTCGATGGCCATTATCACCGCAGCTTTGGCGTAAGCCAGGCGGTCGACGCCGCCAAGTCAATAAAAAACGGCGGCACACTGAACGTTCAGTGTGCCGCCGTTTTCGCGTCTTACTGCGGCGCGGGCAAGGCATACTTGGCGGCATAGCGCTCAAATTCGCTGCGGAAGGCGTAGGAGTCGCCGCGCACGGCGCAGAGCGTTTCATGCAGGTTGAGATTGTGCTGCGCGGCGTCGATCACGCAGCCGGCGATGTTGGAGCAATGGTCGGAGGTGCGCTCGAGGTTCGTGAGCAGGTCGGACCAGACGAAGCCCGCCTCGATGCTGCAATCTCCCTTCTTCATTCGCAGAATGTGGTGCGTGCGCATCTGCTCCTTGAGCGTGTCGATGACCTGCTCGAGCGGCTCGACCTGACCGGCGAGCGCGACGTCCTGCCGCTCAAAGGCTTGCAGAGAGAGGCCGAGGATCTCGCGCAGCGCGTCGGCGAGCACCTCGTACTCGCGCACGGCCGCGTCGGAGAAGGTGAGCGACTTCCCGCGCAGCTCCTCCGCGGACTCGAGGATATTCACCGCGTGGTCGGAGATGCGCTCGAGGTCGCCGATGGACTTCAAAAGCGCGGTTGCCTCCTCGCTCTCGCGCTCGCTGAGCTCGTGCGTGCTGAGCTTGACGAGGTAGGTGCCGAGAATGTCCTCGTAGTGGTCGCAAAGCTCCTCGTCGGCGCGTATGCTCTGCGCGAGCGTGTCGGTGTATTCGGTGAAGGAGAGCAGCGCGTTATTGAGCGCGCGCACGGCGCTCTCCGCCATCTCGACCGCGACGGCGCGGCTGCGGCTGAGCGCGAGCGAGGGCGTGGCGAGCAGACGCTCGTCCAGCTCCGCGTTCCGCTCGGTCTGCTTCGTGTCCGGCACCATGCGGATGGCGAGCTTCTCCAGCCGGCTCCCCTGCGGCAGCAGCATGGCCGTGCAGAGGATATTGAAGGTCGAGTGCGCGACGGCGATGCCGGACATCGTCGCCGGCTCGTTGAGCAGCGCCGGCGCAAAGACCGCCTTGACGATACAGAACACCGTCAGCAGCACCGCCACACCGATGACGTTGAACATCAGATGGACGACCGCCGCGCGGCGGGCATTTTTATTCGTGCCGACCGAGGCGAGCATCGCCGTGACGGTCGTGCCGATGTTCTGACCCATGATGATCGGAATGGCGGCGGCGTAGCTCACCGCGCCGGTGGTGGCAAGCGCCTGCAGGATACCGACCGACGCCGAGCTGGACTGGATGATGCCCGTGGCCCCCGCACCGACCAGCACGCCGAGGAGGGGGTTCTTAAAGAGAACGAAAAGGTTCGCGAAAGCGGGCACATCGGCCAGTCCCGCGACGGATGCGCTCATTGTGTCCATGCCGAACATCAGCGTCGCAAAGCCGAGCAGGATCATGCCGGTGTCCTTTTTCTTCGCGCCCTTGCAGAACATATAGAGGATAATGCCGATGAGGGCGAGGACGGGCGTAAACGAGCTGGGCTTGAGGAGCTTGACCCACACGCTCGACCCGTCGATGCCGCCGAGACTCAAAAGCCACGCGGTAACGGTCGTGCCGACGTTCGCGCCCATAATGACGTTGATGGCCTGACGCAGCGTCATCAGTCCGGAGTTGACGAAGCCGACGACCATGACGGTCGTGGCGGACGAGCTTTGAATGACGGCGGTCACGCCGAGACCCGTCAGAAAGCCGATGAGCGGCTTGCCGGTCATCTGGTCGAGCAGCGCGCGCAGCTTGCTGCCCGCACGGCGCTCAAGCGCCGTGCCCATCAGGCTCATGCCGAACAGGAAGAGCGACAGGCCGCCGAGCATCGTCAGAAAATCGAAAATGTCCATACTTCCATTCCTCTTTTTTACTTCTATTTTTCACATTCTTGTCCAAATAAAAGCATATCCGGGAAATGTCAAATCCGTCACCGCCTTTTTGTAAAATCCATGTAAAATGAAAAAGCACCCAAATGGGTGCTTTTCTGCGGGAGACTCCCGTTCAGCTGATCCACTCCGCGGCGACGGTGTAATCGCCCCACTCGCCGTCGCTGTTCCGCACGGCGGTACAGCCCGAAAAGCCGTAGGCTCCCAGCGCCGTGCGCCACTTACTCGCGTCGAAGCTGACGGCGTTTTTAACATTGTATCGCACCATGTCCGGTTCCCCCTCGCCCTCTGCGATTTCGGGCCGATCAAACACGACCGGCTCATCGGTCTCGGTGATGGTGAAAAGAATGCCGTTCTCCCACGCGGGAAAGAAGCCCTCGTTCTCCAGCCCGCTGATGTAGCCCTGTTCGCAGAGCTGCTCGTAGTTCAGCTCCAGCAGCTCCGCGTCGTGCGACTGCGCGAACGCCGACGCCACCGCGTTGCGCTCGTTTGGCGCGAGCGAGGTTCCGGAGAGATCGACGCTGACGTACTCTGCGCCGTCGTTCAGTCCGTCGTCCTCGCCCCACAGATCCTCGAGGACGCGCAGGTAGAGCGCGGAAAGTCCGTCGAGTTTTCCCGCGGAGACGCTGATGCTCTGTGTTTCCTCCGTCTCCTCCTGCGCGGGAGGGCAGTACGAGCTTCCCGCGCAGCCTGCGAGCAGCGCGCAGAACAGCGCAAGGGTGAGCAAAAGGGAAAGGCTTCTCTTCATGGCGTGTCTCCTCCTTAAATGGTTTCTGCTCCCTTAGACGGACAGCGCGGCGATTTTGTTCCCAAAATGTTTACAATTTTTCAGTCTCGTTGTGCTATGCTGGGAAAAAGAAAATCGCGAGGAGGTCTGAGCGTGAGAGCATCTCCCTATATCGCCGTTGCCGGCGGCGTGAATATCGACATCGGCGGGCGCAGCGACGCGCCGCTCGTCGCTGGAGACTCCAACCCAGGGCGCATCCGCTCGGGTCTCGGCGGCGTGGGCCGCAATATTGCCCACAACCTTGCGCTGCTCGGCGCGAGCGTCAGACTTGTCACCGCCCTCGGCGGGGACGACGGTGCAAAGCGCGTCGAGGACTCCTGCGCCGCCCTCGGCATCGACCTGACGGACAGTCTGCGTGTTCCCGACGGCGCGACCTCGACCTACCTTTTTCTTTCCGACTCCAACGGCGATATGGCGCTCGCCATGAACGACATGGCCATCTACGAGCGGCTGACGCCCGCCTTTCTGAAAACGAAGCTCACCATGCTCAACACCGCCGCGCTCGTCGTGCTCGACACGAACCTGCCGGCGGAGAGCATCCGCTATCTTGCCGAGCACTGTACCGCGCCGCTTTTTGCCGACCCGGTCTCGGCGGCAAAGGCGGACAGGCTCAAGCCCGTTCTCGGCTGGCTGCACACGCTCAAGCCGAACCGCATGGAGGCCGAGCTGCTCTCCGGCGTGGCGGTCACGGACGAAGCGAGCCTGCACCGTGCGGTGGACGCGCTGCTCGCCACGGGTCTGCGGCGCGTGTTCCTCTCACTCGGCGCGGACGGCGTGCTTGCCGCCGACCGTGAGAAAAAGCTGCATCTTCCCAACCTCCCCGCGCGCATGGTCAACACCACCGGCTGCGGCGACGCTTTCCTCGCGGCCGCCGCCCGCGCGTGGCTCGACACCGACGACCTTGAAACGGCGGCGCGCCGCGGCCTTGCCGCCTCCGCCGTCGCGATGGAGAGCGCCGACACCATCAATCCCGCCATGAGCCTTGCGGCTTTGGCTGAACGAATGAAATAAAGGAGTATCCGTTATGAACCGTTATCTTGACATTGCCCCCGAGGTAAAGGCCGCGCTTGACGAGGGCCGTCCCGTTGTGGCGCTGGAGTCCACCATCATCTCCCACGGTATGCCCTACCCGCAGAACGTGGAGACCGCCCTCAAGGTCGAGCGCATCATCCGTGAGGCCGGCGCGGTCCCCGCGACCATCGCCATCATCGGCGGACGTCTGAAGGCGGGCCTGACCGAAAAGGAGATCGACTACCTCGGCAGGACCGGCGCGGGCGTCCCCAAGGCCAGCCGCCGCGACCTTCCCGTGCTCGTCGCGCAGGGAAAGGACGGCGCGTGTACCGTCACCACCACCATGATGATCGCCGACATGGCGGGCATCCGCGTGTTCGCCACCGGCGGCATCGGCG
>CAVKBJ010000144.1:0-5537 GCA_963654505.1 Lachnospiraceae bacterium | reverse complement strand
CGGCGCGGCGGTTGTCAAGGCGGTGAAGGTGAGCGCGGCGACGACGGCCGGCTATGAGGCGGCCTTTGCCGCGCTGGAGAAGGAAACGGCGGACGTGATCGTGTGTGACAGTACGAGCGCGGACGTGCAGAGCAAGCTGCGCGCGAGCGTGGAGAAGGCGTCCGCAGCGCAGAGAGAGCGCATCGGAGTGGTTTCGGGCGGCACGGACGAGACGGTGACAAAGCTCGTGGAGCGCGCGGGCAAGCTCAACAGCGAGCGCGTGGTGCTCACGGCGCCCGGCGGCGTGTGTCTTGCGGCGGCCGCGGCAGCGGTCATCGCGGGGGAGAGCGATCCGTCCGTGCCGGT
The DNA here is from genome assembly GCA_963654505.1 of Lachnospiraceae bacterium. Classification (GTDB taxonomy): domain Bacteria; phylum Bacillota; class Clostridia; order Oscillospirales; family Oscillospiraceae; genus Hominicoprocola. The sequence goes on along the minus strand of CAVKBJ010000144.1, from coordinate 5,192 downwards.
GAACGGCGCGGCGCTCACGGGCTTTTCGAGCCTGAGCGCGAGCTATGACGACACGCAGATTGACACGCTCGTGACCGGCGGCGTGACGCCGCTGGAGCTGGTGAACGGCACGGTGAGCATCGTGCGCGGCATCACGACGCGCACGACCACCGGCGGCGCGGCGGATAAGACATGGCGCGAGCTGACGACGGTGCGCATCGTGGACGACGTGATCCCCGCGCTACGCGACTCGCTGCGTGCGCGCTTCGCGCGCAGCAAGAACACCGCGCAGGTGCGCGCGGCGATCCGTTCGCAGGTGATAGTCGAGCTGGAAAACAAGCGCGCGGCGGAGATCATCGACAGCTTCGGCGAGGTGAGCGTGAAGGCGTCGGAGGACGATCCGACGGTGTGCATGGTGGAGTTCAGCTTCGCGGTGGCGCACGGGCTCAACCGCGTTTATCTCAGCGCGCACATCACGGTATAAGGAGGCGGAGAGATGGCAAACAAAACGATACCGACGAGCAGGGACATTTATCTGGAGCTCAACGGCAAAAAGCTGGCGGTGGTGCAGAGCTACAGCGCGAAGGCGGTGCGCACGAGCCGCGAGGTCGAGGCCTTCGGCGAGAGCGAGCCGGTGGCGGTCGTGGGCGGTCAGACGCACTACACGCTGGAGCTCAGCCGTCTGTACGCGACGGACGAGGCCATCAGCGACGGCGTGAGCTTTTATGAGCTCGACGACTTTTCCGTGGTGGTGTGCCGCCCGGGCAAGCGCATCATTTACAGCCGCTGCCGCTGGAGCAACATCGAGGAGCTGGGCAAGCTCGGCGATCCGGTGGCGGAAAAGGTGACGGTCATCTCCTGTAAGCGCATGGAGACGGACGCCTGATGAGAGAGGACACGGCTTTCGCGGCGCGGAAAAAGCGCGTGACCGAGCAGCTCGGCGAGGCGATGCTCGCGGCGGTCGGACTGATGGTGCGGCAGTATATGGGAGTACCCGCAGAGAGTGACGAGGGGACGGACTCCGCTGACGCGGCACGGGAGAACGCGCAGACGCTCAGCGCGGGCGGGACGGTGAACGAGAGCTTCGACATGACGCGCTATCTGCGTCTCAGTCAGGGAGCATCGGCGGCGGAGCCGCAGGAGAGCGGGGAGCGCGCCGACGCGGAGGACCGTCCGCAGAGCGCAAGACGGACGAAGGAGAAAACGGTATCCGTACACGAGGCGGCGGTGGACGCCGACGTGTGGGAGAACGGAGAACGAAGCGTTTTCGCCGACGCGGAGGACCGCCCGCAGAGTGTAAGGCGGGCGAAGGAGAAAACGGTATCCGTACACGAGGCGGCGGGGGACGCCGATGTGCGGGAGAACGAAGAACGGAGCGTTTTCGTCGATATACGGAAAAGCGGGGAACGGAGTGTATCCGCCGCCGCGCCGACGGACGGCGCGGAGAGGCATGCCACAGCGGAGGTGCTCGTTCCGGCGGAGGGCGGGGACGCCCTCCGCACCGCGCGGAGCGTAAGCGGAGAGTTCGAGCGTGACGCGCGGCGCTATGACGGCGGGTTTTATCTTTACTGAGAGGAGGCGGGGACGTGAGACTGACGCCCATGCGATATAAGGACTACGTTTGGCCGAACAATCCGGAGAGCTACCGCATTTCGTTCCGACGCGTGGTGGCGGAGCACAAGCTGCCGTTCGGCGGGAGCCTGACGCAGGATCTCGGACGGACCTGCCGCGTGCTCGAGGGCGAGGGGGTATTCGCCGGAGAGGGCGCGTATGAGGAGTTCAAGCGGCTGGCAACGGTATTTTATCAGAGCGGCGCGGGCGTGCTGGTACATCCCGTGTGGATGACGACGCGCGCGCACTTCACCGAGCTGGAGGTCGTGCAGGAGCCGCTGCCGGACTTTGTGCGCTACCGCTTCGTGTTCTGCGAGGCGGGGAGCGAGAGCGCGTCGCTGAGGGAAGTGAGCACCTCGGCGGCGGGCAGCGGCGGCACGGAGAACGCGGCGCAGGCGCGGTATTACACCGTGGCGCAGGGCGACACGCTTTGGGCCATCGCGGCGCGGAACGGTACGACCGTGCGCGCGCTGTGCGCGCTCAACCCGCAGATCGCGAACCCGAACCTCATTTATCCCGGAGAGCAGGTGAGGCTTTCATGACCGGCAGAGTGGAAACGGCCGGCGGCCGGCAATATGAGCTGCCGGAGCTGCTGGAATGGCGGCTGCGGCGCACCGGCGGCGTACCGTGCGACAGCTTTCGTGTGAAGTGCCTGTTCCGCGCCGAAATGGGGGAGACGCTGAAGGAGTCCTGCCGCTTCACGGCGGCGGAGAACGGGGAGACGGTGTTTCACGGCGTGATCGACGAGTGGATCGCCGTGTGCGGTGAGGAGGGCCTGGTGCTGACGCTTGAGGGGCGCGGCATGGCCGCGCTGCTGCTCGACAATGAGGCCGAGGCGGTGAACTATCAGTGCGCGTCGCTGAGCGAGATATTAAGAGACCACGCGGCGGCGTGCGGCGTGACTTGGGAGCCGTGCGGCGAAGCATACGGCACGGGCGAATACGCGGTGTCGAGCGGGTCGAGCCGGTGGAAGGCCATCGAGGGTTTCGCGCGGCGCTGCGGGTTGACGCCGTACTTCACGCGCGGGGGCGTGCTGTGCCTGCGCGGCGCGGAAACGCCGCGCACGCTCACGCTAAAGGAGCCGGAGGGACTGATCGAGGCGTCGTACCGCGACAGGCGGTACGGCGTGCTCTCCGAGGTGACGGCGGTGAACCGGTCGAAGAAGCTGCGTCAGACCGTGCGGAACGAGGCGTTCCTTGCGCGCGGCGGGAGCTGCCGCCGCGTGGTGTATGTGCCGTCGCGCAGCGTGAACGAGCTGCGCTATACGGGACGCTATCAGATCGAAAAGAGTGCGGAGGACGCGCGGGAGCTGACGGTCACGCTCGCGGGGCGGGCGGAGGTCGAGCCGATGGATCGCGTAGAGCTGGCGATTACGCGGCTGGGCGTACAGGGAACGTTTCGCGTGAGCGAGACGCTGCACACGATCTCCGCGCGCGGCGAAACGACGGAGCTGACACTGTGGGAGGTATGAGAAAATGTGGATAGCAGGCTGGCTCCGACGGACGGAGGAGCCGCAGGAAACGGCGCAGACCGAGAGCGGCACCGTGACCATCGGCGGGAGCGCGGCGGGTGTGCTCAGCCGCGCCGAGGAGCGGAACGTTCCTCTCGCCGCGCCGGGCGGGTATGCATGGCGGCCGAAAAACGGCGAGCGCGTGCTGGTCATCAAGGGCGGGACGCTCGGAGAGGAGCGGTACGTCGCCGGTTCGCTGGACGCCGCGCGGGAGGATATGGAGCTCGGCGACGGCGAGGTGTGCATCTACGCGGAGGGCGGCGGCGCGAGCATTACGCTGCGCCGGAACGGCCATGTGGAGATCGAGGGGAATCTTTTTATCAACGGCGCGTTGTACGTGCCGCCTGAGGGCTGAGAGGTGACGGAAATGGAGCTGAGGATCCGAAACGGAGACTATATCTCCGACGGCATCGGCGGAGAACAGCGCGCGGACGGGACTGAGGCGCTGCTCGCAAGAGCGCTCTTTCGGCTGAGCGTGCGAAGGGGGAGCTTTCCCTTCCTGCCGGAGCTGGGGAGTGAACTGCATCTGCTCGGACGTGAGAAGCCGTCCGCGCGGGCGTCCGCGGCAAAGCAGTATGCCGCAGCGGCGCTGGCGGAGGAAACGGCATTGAGCGTGGAGGACGTGGAGCTGACGGAGTGCGGGGACGGCGCGGCGGTCCTGCGCGTGCTGCTGACGGCGAACGGCGAGAGCGCCGCGCTGAAGGTGACGGTGGGAGGAGCATGAGAGACGATGAAGGAATTGACGGAGATCTATGAGGAAATGCGCGGAACGTTCGCGCAGAAAGCGGGCTTTGAGCCGAGCGGGGGCTGCGACAGCGCGGTGCGCCTCTATGCGCTCGCGGCGGAGCTGGAGGCGCTGCTGATGCAGGCGGACTGGGTGCTCGATCAGAGCTTTCCGCAGACGGCGCAGGGGACGTATCTGGATTATCATGCCGAAACGCGCGGCATCACACGCGCAGCGGCGGAAAAGGCGAGCGGCATCCTCCGCTTTGCGGCGGCGGATAAGGTGACGGCGGCGTGCGGCATTGAAAAGGGCACGGTGTGCATGACGGCGGAGGGCGTGCGCTTCGAGACGACGGAGGACGCGGCCATCGCGGTCGGGAGCCGGTGGGCCGACGTGCCGGCGCAGGCTGTGGAGGCGGGTGCGGGCGGCAACGCGATCGCGGGGACGATCACGCTGATGTCGGTCATGCCGGCTGGCGTGGTGCAGTGTACAAACCCGGCGGCGTTTTCCGGCGGCTGCGACGCCGAGGACGACGAGGCGCTGCGCGAGCGCATCCTTGCGAGCTACCGGCGTCTGCCGAACGGCGCGAACGCGGCGTACTACGAGCAGGAGGCGCTGAGCTATCCGGGCGTGGCGGCGGCGAAGGCGGTGGGGCGCGCCCGCGGCATCGGAACGGTGAACGTGGTGATCGCAACGCACGCGGGCGTTCCGGACGAGGAACTGCTGACGGCGGTGGAGACGGAATTGCAGAAAAAGCGCGAGATCGCGGTGGACTTGAAGGTGCTCGCGCCGACGATGGAGACGGTGGCGGTGACGGCGGCGCTCAAGGCGGCGTCGGGGTATACCTTTGCCGAGGTGAAGGCCGGCGCGCAGAGCGCACTGGAGGCACTGTTCACCGGCGCTCTGCTGGGAAAGAGCGTGACGACGGCGAAGCTGCTGACGCTGCTTTGCGGCGTGGAGGGCGTGGAGAATGTGCATCTGACCGCACCCGCGGCGGACGTGAGCATCAGCGCGACGGAGCTGCCGACGCTCGGCACGGTGACGCTCACGGAGCTGACGGAGGCGTGAGGCGATGGGCTACTACGACTATCTTTGCGGGCTTCTGCGCCCGCTGAGGGTATACCGGCTCGATGAGAGCAGTCTGAGCGGCGCAGAGCTATACGCCGCAGGCGGAGGACTGGATAAGGCGGCCGCGTCGCTGGAAAGGGCGGTGCGCGAGGGCGTACTGATGACGGCGGAGGATGATGGCCTGACGCGGCGCGAGCGGCTGTTCTCCCGCATCGGCGCGCGCACGACGCCGGAGCTGCGCCGATTGGCGATCAGTTCGCTGCTGCGCGTCGGCGGCGACGGCTTCACGCTTGAGGCCAT
>CAVKBJ010000143.1:0-8088 GCA_963654505.1 Lachnospiraceae bacterium | reverse complement strand
CAGCCGGAACAATACGCGGTCGAAAAGCAGAGCGCAGGAACGATTCCCCATGGGACTATATTGTAATCCGGTTGAAAACAATTACCCCATTTCGTAAAAGAACTTATATAAGGAGGAAGCTTATTTGGAAAGTAAAGGTCTCTCCATATCCCCAGATCAAATGATCACAGTCGATACCCCAACTCTCTGTAAATTGCTCTGTTGTGGGCGTCAAACAGCGGTACAAATCGGGGATCTCGCTCATGCTCGTATCGTCATGAATTCCAGAGTTCTTTGGAGCGTACAACGCATCAAGGATTACTTATACGACATTTCATGCTGAATTCCCGGGGTGAGCGTCTTCCTATACACTCGTTAAAAGGAGGTTCACCCATGGCAAAAACAAGAAAAGACAACAAAGGCCGAAATCTTAGACCGGGAGAATATCAAAGAGGCGATGGGCTGTATGCCTATGCGTACACTTTGTACGGTAAACGAAAATGGATCTATGCGGCCGAACTGGCGGAGTTAAGAAAACAAGCCAAACAAATTGAGAAAGATCGAGATGATGGCATCCGAACGCAGGATGCTACCAAACTTTCACTCAATGATATGTTTGAAACCTACATATCAACCAAGCACAAGCTCAAAGAATCTACCCTTGGAAACTATATGTACTTATGGAAAAAGTATATCAGTGGGACAGAACTTGCTCAAAAGCCCATCGGCAATGTGAAAAAAAGCGATATTCAAAAGCTTTATTCGCATCTGATGAACAACGGCTTTGCATCAAATTCTCTGGAAAGTATCAACAACCTGATACACCCAACCCTCGAAATGGCTGTTGACGATGACTTGATTCGTAAAAACCCAAGCAAGGGCGTATATCGTTCACTAAAAGAAGATGATGCTAAAGTCAGAATCGCTCTTACCGTTCCCCAACAGCGTGCTTTTCTTAACTACATCCGTAACAGCCGTACTTACAACCACTGGAACGCCGTGTTTGTAACATTGCTCGGAACCGGATTGCGGGTCGGTGAATGTGTTGGGCTAACAAAATCAGATATTTTGCTGGATCAAAAGATTATCTCTGTCAATCACAGTCTTATCTATCGTCAGATAGATGGCAAGTGCCAATTCAGAGTCACTACACCAAAAACTAAGAACAGCATTCGTCTTGTCCCGATGTTTCCAGAAGTGGAAGAATGTCTCCGTACTCATATAGAGGCGGTAGATGAATTGTATTCAACACCTTGCCCGACCATTCAAGGACATACTGATTTCATCTTTCGCAACCGTGAAGGCGAGCTTTTGAACCCGCATTGCTTAAATCGGGCAATCGAACGAATTTGCCGCGACTATAATGTAGAAGAAGAAAAACTCGCACAGGAGGAAGATCGTGAACCACTGATCCTCCCTCATTTTTCCGTTCACAATCTTAGGCATACTTTCTGTACACGGCTGTTTGAAGTCGAGAAAGACTTCAAGTTCATTCAGCAGATGATGGGACACGCCGAGATATCGACAACACTGGATATTTATACGCACGTCACACAAGAGCAGATGATAACATCAGTCCAATCGCTCAGCAAAGACTTCACCATATTTTAAGAAAAGCCGGGTTCGTAATCTTGAAAATCACGAACCCGGTTTCATCACGTTTTAGGAACTTTTCTTCATTTGTTGTAGAATTGTTGTAGTAGCTTGAAATCAGCAAAACACAAAATCCCGAAAGCCTTGCGGCGCAAGGGTTTCAAAGGGCGTCATATATGTTACGGCTTCATTGTCGGGAACAGGATGACGTCGCGGATGGAGTCTGTGCCGCAGAGCATCATCGCGCAGCGGTCGATGCCGAAGCCGAGGCCGCCGGTCGGAGGCAGGCCGTATTCGAGCGCCGTCACGTAGTCCTCGTCCATCATCTCGGCCTCGTCGTCGCCGTTCGCGCGCTTTTCGACCTGCGCCTTGAAGCGCTCATACTGATCCATCGGGTCGTTGAGCTCGGTGAAGGCGTTGCCCATCTCGCAGCCGCACACGAACATCTCGTAGCGCTCGGTGAGGTGCGGGTCGCTTGGGCTGCGCTTGGCCAGCGGGCTGACCTCGACGGGGTACATGGTGATGAAGGTCGGCTGAATGAGCGTTTCCTCGACCTTCTGATCGAAGGTCTCGTAGAGGGCGTTGCCCCAGGTCTTGTCCACGCCGTCCATATCCACACCAACGCTTTTGGCGAGCGCCGCGGCGGCGTCCGCGTCGCCCTCGATGGCCATGAAGTCCGCGCCGGTGACCTCCTTGACCGCATCGGCCATAGTCACGCGCTTCCAGCTCGGGGTGAGATCGATCTCGTGTCCGAGCCACTCGAGCTTGTAGCCGCCGAGGATCTCCTTCGCGGCGCCCGCGAGGATGCCCTCCAGAATGTCCATCATGCCGTCGAGGTTCGTGAACGCCTGATACAGCTCGCAGGTGGTGAACTCGGGGTTGTGCTTGGTGTCCATGCCCTCGTTGCGGAAGATGCGGCCGACCTCATACACGCGCTCCAAACCGCCGACGATCAGGCGCTTCAAGTGCAGCTCGGTCGCGATACGCATATACATATCAATGTCGAGCGTGTTGTGGTGCGTGATGAACGGGCGCGCGTTCGCGCCGCCCGCGATGGGGCTGAGCACGGGGGTCTCGACCTCCATGAAGCCGAGGGAGTCGAGGTAACGGCGCAGGAAGGCGACGAACTTCGAGCGGATCTCAAAATTCCGCTTGCTTTCGGGATTGACGATGAGATCGACATAGCGCTGACGGTAGCGTAGCTCCTTGTCCTGAAGGCCGTGGAACTTCTCCGGCAGCGGGCGCAGGGATTTGGAGAGCAGCGTGATCTCCCTGGCGCGGACGCTCATCTCGCCGCGCTGGGTGCGGAACACCTCGCCGCGTACGCCGACGATGTCGCCGATGTCGTACTTCTTGAAGCGGTCGTACTCCGCCTCGTCCATCTCGTCCTTGCGGGCGTAGATCTGGATGCGGCCGGATTTATCCTGCAAATCGCAAAAGCTGACCTTGCCCATGCCGCGCTTGCTCATGAGTCTGCCGCCGACGGTGACCTCGGCGCCCTCGAGCGCGTCGAAGTTATCCTTGATGTCCTGCGCGTGATGGCTGACGTCAAAGCGCGTCTGCGTGAAAGGGTCGCGCCCCTCGGCGCGCAGCGCCGCGAGCTTTTCGCGGCGGATCTTCAGAATTTCGGAAAGGTCCTGCTCCTGCGCGGGAGCGCTTGCCTGATTGTTCTCTGCCATATCGTTTTCTCCTTACTGTCGTCCGCGAGCCTTAACGCTCGATCTTTTCCACACGGTAATGAATGGTGCCGACAGGGGCCTCAACGCTGATCTCGTCGCCCTCCTTCGCGCCCATGAGGGCGCGGCCGAAGGGAGACTCCTCGCTGATGGCGCGGTGCATGGGATCGGCCTCCTGCGAGCCGACGACCTTGTAGGGCGGCATCTCGCGGCCGGACTTGAGGTCAACGACGGTGACGGTGCAGCCGATGCTCACGGCGTTGGACGCGCCTTCGCTCTCGTCGATGATGACGACATGAAGCAGAATGTCCTCCAGCTCCGCGATGCGGGAGTAGAGCTTGCCCTGCTCGTTTTTCGCTTCGTCGTACTCGCTGTTTTCGCTCAAGTCGCCGAAGCCGCGGGCCTCCTTGATCAGCTCCGCAACTTCCTTTTCGCGCACGGTCTTGAGGTAGGTCAGCTCGTCCTGTAGCTCCTGCTGACGGGCAGCGCTCATTTTATACTCTTTTTTCATGTCGTTTCCTTTCTATGCGCTGCCCTTCGGAGACCGACGACAGCGCATACCAACACATTATAAGTGAAAATATTATAGACGCTGCCCCGCTTCTTGTCAAGGCTCGGCTTTACAATTCCCGCCGAGCGGTATACTATACGAGGAAGAAAAAACAGCAGGAGGGACCCATGATGACCACCACCGAAAAGCTCGCGGCGCTGCGCCGCGCGATGGCGCGGCGCGGCCTTGCCGCCTACCTCGTCTTGACCGATGATTTCCATGCCTCGGAGTACGTCGGCGGCTACTTCAAGGCGCGCGAGTACCTCTCCGGCTTCACCGGCAGCGCGGGGACGCTGCTCATTCTGCCGGACCGCGCGCTCCTTTGGACAGACGGACGCTATTTTCTACAGGCGGAGAGCCAGCTTGCCGGCAGCGGCATCAAGCTGATGCGCTCCGGCGAACCGGGCGTCCCGACGCTCGATGGCTTTCTGCTCGCGGAGTTGGAGGAGGGGAGCATTCTCGGCTTCGATGCCCGCACCGTCAATGCCGCGCTTGCGCGGCGGCTGGGGAAAAAACTGAGCGCAAAGCACGTCCGCTTCGCGGGGAACGAGGACCTTGTGGACGGACTCTGGCCCGACCGGCCGCCGCTTTCCGCCGCGCCGGTGTGGGAGCTGGGCCTCGCATACGCCGGCGAGAGCCGCGCGGACAAGCTCGCGCGCGTGCGCGCGGCGATGGAGCGGGAGGGCGCGGACGCCTTTGCCGTCACGGCGCTCGACGAGCTTGCGTGGCTTTTGAATCTGCGCGGGGACGACGTGGCCTGCACGCCCGTCTTTCTCAGCTTTCTGCTGCTGACGAAGGACGGCGCGGCGCTCTGCGCCCGCGCGGGCGCGGTGAGCGCAGAGATCGAAGCGGCGCTTGCCGCCGACGGCGTGCGCCTTGCGGACTATGAGAGCATCTACGGCCTTGTGCGCGCCCTGCCGCGCGGCACGAGACTCCTGCTCGACGGCGCTACGGCGAATTACCGCCTGCTCCAAAGCGTACCGGAGGGCGTGGAGACGCTCGACCGTCCAAGCCCCATCGTGCCGATGAAGGCGGTCAAGAACGAAACGGAGCGGGAAAATTTCCGCCGCGCCCATCTTGCCGATGGCGTTGCGCTCACGCGCTTTCTCCGCTGGCTCAAGTGCGATGCCGTGCGGGAGGGGGCCACCGAGCTTTCCGCCGCGGAAAAATTAGAGGAATACCGCCGCGCGGGCGCGGACTATCTCGGTCCCAGCTTCAATCCCATTCTCGCCTACGGCCCCCACGCCGCCATCGTCCACTACGAGGCGGCGGCGGAGACGGACGTGCCGCTCGAAGCCTGCGGCCTGCTCCTTGCCGACACCGGCGGGCACTACCGCACCGGCACGACCGACGTGACGCGCACCGTCACCCTCGGCCCGGTCACGGCGGAGGAAAAGCGCGCCTGCACGATTGTCCTGCGCGGACACCTTGCCCTCGCCGCCGTGCGTTTCCGCGCGGGCGTGACGGGGGAGAATCTCGATATTCTTGCCCGCAGCTCGCTTTGGGACGAGGGACTGGACTACAACCACGGCACCGGCCACGGCGTGGGCTATCTGCTCAGCGTCCACGAGGGCCCGCAGCGCGTCCATTGGAACATCGCCTCCAACGCGCGGCACGTCGCGCTCGAGCCCGGCATGATCTTCTCGGACGAGCCAGGGCTGTACCTCGCGGGCAAATTCGGCGTGCGGCTGGAAAACCTCCTGCTCGTGCGCGAGGCGGAGAAGAACGGGTACGGCCGGTTCCTCTCGCTCGAGCCGCTGACGCTCGCGCCCTTCGACCGCGACGCCATCGACGCGTCTCTTTTGAGCGGCCGCGAGCTTGCGCAGCTCAACGCCTATCACGCGCGCGTTTACGACGCGCTCGCGCCGCACCTTGACGCGGAAACGCGCGAATGGCTGCGCGAAGCGGCCGCGCCGATGGAAAAGTGAGCTTGCAATCCGCGCCGCGTCTGCTATAATGACACCGACTGCCGATACCGCGCAAAGGAGAAAAAACGGTATGAATATTTTTGACATTTTAGGTCCTGTGATGGTCGGCCCGTCCAGCTCGCACACGGCGGGCGCGGCCCGCATCGGCTCGATGGCGCGCACGCTGCTCGGCGCGGAGGTGACGGAGGCGAAGATCCACCTCTATGGCTCGTTTGCGGAAACGGGACGCGGCCACGGCACTGACCGCGCGCTCGTGGCGGGACTGCTCGGCATGAAGCCGGACGATCTGCGTATCCCCAACGCCTTTGAGGAGGCGGAGAGGGCGGGTCTTTCCTACGCCATCGACGAGATCGACCTGCGCGACGCGCACCCGAACACCGCCGTTCTGGAGCTTGTCGGCAAAAACAGGCGAGAGATGACCGTGCAGGCAAGCTCGCTCGGCGGCGGGCGCATCATGGTCAACAAGCTCGACGGCATCGAGGTCAACTTCACCGGCGAGAGCAACACCCTCGTTGTGCGCAATCAGGACGAGTTCGGCTCCGTCGCCGCGGTGACGAGCATTTTGAACCAGCTGCGCGTGAACGTGGCGAACATGAGCGTCCACCGCCATAAGCGCGGCGGCGACGCGCTCATGGTCATTGAGACCGACCAGCACATCAAGCCGAAGCAGGTGGAGTTCATCTCCGAACTGCCCGGCATTCTGGGCGTGACCTATTACGATAAGGAGGACGACGAAGATGGCTCTGGCTTCGATGAAGGAAATCTTTGAGCGCATGGAGCGGAACGGGCAGGAGTTTTGGGAGGTCGTGCTCTCCGACGATATGGAGGAGCGTCAGGTCAGCCGCGAGGCGAGCATGGCGAAGATGCTCACGACCTGGCAGGCCATGCAGGACGCGGCGGACAGCTACACGGGGCGCAGGCGCTCGGTGAGCGGCCTTGTCGGCGGCGACGGCATGAAGATGCGCCAGTACACCTTCCGCGGCTGTGCCATGACGGGCGGCTACGTCAGCGAGGTCATCGCCGAGGCGCTTTCGATGGCGGAGTCCAACGCCTGTATGCGCCGCATCGTCGCGGCCCCCACGGCGGGCGCCTGCGGCGTGCTGCCGGCGGTGCTGCTGCCGCTGTGCAAGTACGAGGAGCTGACGCAGCATCAGCTTTTGGAGGCGCTCTACGTCGCCGCGGGCATCGGCTCGGTCATCGCCTATAAGGCGAGCATCGCGGGCGCGTCGGGCGGCTGTCAGGCCGAGATCGGCACGGCGTCGGCTATGGCGGCGGGCTCGCTCGTCGCCCTGCGCGGCGGCGAGGGCGAGCAGATCGGCCACGCGGTGGCGATGGCGCTCAAAAACCTCATGGGCCTTGTCTGCGACCCCGTCGCGGGACTGGTTGAGGTGCCCTGCGTCAAGCGCAACGTCATCGGCGCGGTCAACGCCGTGAGCGCGGCGGATATGGCGCTCGCGGGCATCGAGAGCCGCATTCCCGTCGATGAGGTCATCGACGCGATGGGCGAGGTCGGGCGCAGAATGCCGGTGGAGCTGCGCGAAACGGCGCTCGGCGGCCTTGCCGCCACGCCGACCGGCGAGCGGCTCAAGCGCGAGCTGACCGCGAAAAAGGAACAGTAAAGAAGCGTGTGCGCGGAGACCCGCGCACACGCTTTCCTTTTTCGCATAGGGACTTCCCGCTCCGGCATAGGGTGAGGGGAGGAGTTGATGTATATGCTTTCCGCCGCCGTTTGGCTTTTGTGCAACAGCCTGTTCTTTTCCCTGCGCCTTGCCGGAAATCCCGGCTCGTTCCCGCGCCCGCTTTCCGCGCAGGAGGAAAAGGAATACCTTGAACGCTTCGCCGCGGGCGACCTTGCCGCGCGCAACGTGCTCGTCGAGCACAATCTCCGTCTCGTGGCGCACATCGTGAAGAAATACTACACACAGTCCGAGGAGCAGGACGACCTCATCTCCATCGGCACCATCGGGCTGATCAAGGGCATTTCGACCTTCAAGCCCGAGAAGGGCGCCCGCCTCGCGACCTATGCCGCCCGTTGCGTGGAGAATGCTATCCTAACATAACGGAACTATCGAAGGCTGAAGTAGCAAAACAGGCACCTTTTGATGCAAAATGGCGTCTGCTGGCGCAAGTGGAAGTCCGCTGCTACATTCTGATTTCCAATATATCAGGTTCAGTAAAAGTAGCCCCGCTACAAATTCTTCAATTTCCGGTGATACTGCCGCACAAGTATCAGGATGCAGAAAAGTTCAATCTGCAGTTCTCGGACTTCTCCGAAATCACCGAAACAGCGGACAAGCTCCGCTGGCTTCGATACCAGAAAGGCCTGCGGCAGAGAGACGTAGCGGACTACGCCGGTATATAC
>CAVKBJ010000142.1:0-5145 GCA_963654505.1 Lachnospiraceae bacterium | reverse complement strand
AAATTCCGGCTTGACAAAATGCCAAACCGGATTATAATAGAGGGTAGAAGAGGGTATCACCGCGCACGGCTGTGACCCTGAAGCGAAAGTTGTTTTAGTTTAAGCTAAAAGAAACCGTCACTTGGCAGAGTGGCGGTTTCTGCTTTTTACGATGATCGTCACGGTGAACCGTCCGATATGTAACGTAATCCGCAAATGACCACCTCCCCTCAAAGGGAGTGGCCGCAGCCGCCCACGGGATACCCTCAAAACGATTGTACCATAGAAACGAGAAAAGTCAAGCCCTCCCACGCGGGAGGGCTTGGCTTTTCTCAGCGCGGGATGCGGACGCAGTGGTAGGTGCTGTTGTTTGCGTCGAGCACGGGCTCCGCCGGCGGGATCGAGCCGTAGCGCGCCGTGTCGAAGCGCCGCTTCAGCCCCTTGCGGTAGACGTTCATCCGCGCGAACATATCCTCCCACCTCCGCTGGAGCGGACGGTCGTCCGGCACATAGGGCGTAAGGGGTATCTGCAATTCGATCTTTCGCATCGTTGTCACCTCCTCCCTCTTGCGCTCTCCCCTCCCCGTGCCGCACGCCCCGATGCAACAAAGCCCGAAAAAATTCAAAAACCGATAACAAACCTTTTTCTCTCTGTGCTATAATGGTGTCAAAATACAGTACCAAAGGAGATGCTTTTATGGCAAAGAAACAATTCAAGGCGGAGTCGAAGCGCCTGCTCGACCTGATGATCAACTCCATCTACACGCACCGGGAGATCTTCCTGCGCGAGATCATCTCGAACGCGAGCGACGCCATCGACAAGCTCTGCTACCTCTCGCTGACCGACGATAAGGTCGGCCTTGACCGCGGCGATTTCGCCATCACCGTCACCGCCGACAAGGACGCGCGCACGCTGACCGTGAGCGACAACGGCATCGGCATGGACAGGGACGAGCTGGAGAACAATCTCGGCGTGATCGCGTCGTCCGGCTCGTACCGCTTCCGTCAGGAGGCCGGCGAGAAGGAGGACATCGACATCATCGGCCAGTTCGGCGTGGGCTTCTATTCCGCGTTCATGGTCGCGGACAACATCACCGTCGTCACGAAGAAGTACGGCGCGGAGAGCGCCTATTGCTGGCAGTCCTCCGGCGCGGACGGCTACACGGTCACGGAATGCGAAAAGGACGGCGTCGGCACGGACGTCATTCTGCACCTCAAGCCCGACACGGACGAGGAGAAGTATTCCGAGTTCCTCGACGGCTATCGGCTCTACGAGCTGGTGAAGAAGTACTCCGACTATATCCGCTACCCGATCCGTATGCTGCGCCCGGCGCGCAAAGTCAAGGAGGGCAGCGATCCCGAGAAGCCGGAGTACGAGTACGTCGATGAGATGACCACCGTGAACTCGATGGTCCCGCTCTGGCAGAAGCCGAGGAGCGAGGTCACGGACGAGGAGTATGAGAAATTTTATCAGTCCGTCGCCCATGCCTACGATAAGCCCCGGCGCGTCGTCACGGCGAGCGTCGAGGGTGCGGTGACCTATAAGGCGCTGCTGTTCATTCCCTCCCAGCGCCCGATGGACTTTTACAGTGAGGGCTACGAGAAGGGCCTACAGCTCTACTCCGCGGGCGTGATGATCATGGAGCACTGCGACGCGCTGCTGCCGGACTATCTGCGCTTCGTGCGCGGCGTGGTGGACTCCCCCGACCTGAGCCTGAACATCTCGCGCGAGCTGCTTCAGCACGACCGCCAGCTTAAGGTCATCGGCACGAGCCTTGAGAAAAAGATCCGCGCCGACCTTGAAAAATTCCTCAAGGACGACCGCGCGGGCTACGAGAAATTCTACGAGAACTTCGGCCGCGCCATCGGCTTCGGCATCGCCGGTCCCGACGGGATGAGCCGCAAGGACGCTTTGCAGGATCTGCTGCTTTTCTACTCCTCGACGGAGAAGAAGCCCGTCACCCTGCGCGAGTATGCCGACCGCATGGCGGAGAGTCAGAAGTACATCTATTACGCCGCGGGCGAGAGCGTTTCCGCCATCGACCATCTGCCGCAGACCGAGCTGTTGAAGGAGAAAAATTACGAGATCCTCTACCTCACCGGCGAGACGGACGAGTTTACACTCCAGACGCTCGGCAAATACGCCGACCACGAGTTCCGCTCCATTGTTGACGGCGAGCTGGAGCTTGGCGATGAGGAGGTCAAGGCCGAGGACAAGCCCGAGCTGATGCAGTTCGTCAAGGAGGTGCTCGGCGATAAGATCAAGGAGGCGAAGGTCTCCCGCCGTCTCAAGACGCACCCGGTCTGCATGACCGCGGGTGAGGGACTGAGCTTCGAAATGGAGAAATACTTCAAGAGCTTCCAGACGCCGACGCCCATCAAGGCCGACCGAATCCTTGAGCTGAACACGGAGCATCCCGCCGTGCAGGCAATGGAAGCCGCCATGGAGGACGACCGCGAAAAGGCGGAGCTATACGCAAAAATTCTCTACGATCAGGCGCTTCTGATCGCGGGCCTGCCGCTCGAGGACCCCAGCGAATACACCGACCTTGTCGCCAAGCTGATGAAATAACGCTTTCCCTCCCCCGCAGCCTGTTTTGAAAAAGGACATCATAAAAAGGAGGAAGCACCGTACCGGTGCTTCCTCCTTTTTATGGGCTTTGATTTTAAGTCGTTTCGGCTTACTTGAAGTAGCGCTCCAGCATACCCTTGAGCGCCTTGCCGTGGCGGGCCTCATCGCGCGCCATCTCGTGAACGGTGTCGTGGATGGCGTCGAGGCCGTTCTTCTTTGCGCAGGCCGCGAGATCGAACTTGCCGTTGGTCGCGCCGAACTCGCAGTCCACGCGCCACGCAAGGTTCTTCCTGGTGGAGTCGGTCATGTTGCTCTCGAGGTCGCTGCCGAGAAGCTCGGCGAACTTGGCGGCGTGCTCGGCCTCTTCATAGGCGGCCTTTTCCCAGTACAGGCCGATCTCGGGATAGCCCTCGCGGTGCGCGATGCGCGCCATGCACAGGTACATACCGACCTCGCTGCACTCGCCGTTGAAGTTGGCCATGAGCTGGTCGAAGATATACTTCTTATCCTCGGCGCTGATCTGGTCGTTGTTCTTCACGGTCTTGGCATAAACACCGAACTCATGCTCGGCGGCGAGCTTCCTCTCGCCCTTGACCTCCTCGAACATATTGCTCTTGGCGTGGCACACGGGGCACTCCGCGGGCGCCTCGGGACCCTCATAGATATAGCCGCAAACCTTGCATACCCACTTTTTCATATTGTTATCCTCCGTTTGATTTTTGTTGGAATTTTTTGGCTGCTTGCCTTTGTGAGTGTAGTTTAGCATAGTATTTGCGGCTTTGCAAAGTTGCATTTGCAACTTTGCCGTAAAATTTTTATGAATTTCGCGCCATCGCTTTGAGGATGCGCGGCGCAAGGATCACGCTGACGACGATCTTCAGGCAGTCGCCGGGAAGATAGGGCAGCATATAGGCCGTGGCGAGCTTCGCGGCGCTGACGCTGCCGCCGTTGTAGGCGTTGACGATCAGTGCGATGTAGGGCAGCCCGATAGCGTACAGCACGGCAAAGCCGGCGATGCAGGCGAGGGCAAGGCGCAGGGGGGAGCGGTTTTTCTCCGCCAGCTTGCCGATGACCCACGCGGTCGGGATCAGACCGAGCAGGAAGCCGAAGGTGGGATTAAAGATATAGCTGAAGCCGCCGCCCGCGGCAAAGATGGGCAGTCCCACCAGCCCGAGGCCGACGTAGAGCGCCTGCGAAAGCGCGCCGAGCCGCGCGCCGAGCAACAGCCCCGCCATCGCGGTGAAAAAGCATTGCAGCGTGATGGTCGCGTGCATGAATTGGAAGTGGAGGAACGCGCCGATGGCGGTCAGCGCGGCAAACAGCGCGCAGTAGATGAGGTCTCTCGTTTTCATGGTTCTGCCTTTCTTTTCCTGTGATGGGGCGAGTATAGCACGGCGCCGCCTCGCTGTCAACCTTTAATTTTATAACGGTTTACAGCGAGGTAAAAAAATGAGGGAGGCATAGCCTCCCTCATTTGCTCTCAGACGTTGAAGCGGAAGTAGATCATGTCGCCGTCCTTAACGACGTAATCCTTGCCCTCACTGCGCAGCAGGCCCTTCTCCTTCGCCGCCGCGACCGAGCCGCAGGCGATCATTTCGCTGAAATTGATGGTCTCGGCGCGGATGAAGCCGCGCTCGATGTCGGAGTGGATCTTGCCTGCGGCCTGCGGGGCCTTGGTGCCGTTTTTGATCGTCCACGCGCGGCACTCGTCCTCGCCGTAGGTGAGGAAGGAAATCAGGCCGAGGAGCGTATACGAGCATTGGATCAGCCGGTCAAGGCCGGACTTCTCAATGCCCAGCTCCTCGAGGAACATCGCACGGTCGTCGCCATCCAGTTCGGCGATGTCCTGCTCGAGCTTGGCGCAGATGGGCAGCACCTCCGCGCCCTCCTTTGCGGCGAGGTCGGAGACGAGCTTGTAGTATTTGTTCGCGTCCTTGTTGGCAAAGCCGTCCTCATCCATGTTCGCGGCGTAGATGATCGGCTTGAGACTGAGCAGGTCGGCGGTGGCGATCAGCTCCGCGTCCTCGCGGCTGTCCGCTTCAAAGGTGCGTGCGGACCTGCCCGCGTCGAGATGCGCGGCAAGCGCCTTGAACACGTCCGCCTCATGCAGAAATTTCTTGTCGCCCTTGCCCATCTTCGTTGCCTTCTCCACGCGGCGGTTGACCATCTCGAGGTCCGCCATGATGAGCTCAAGGTCGATCGTCTCGATGTCCCCGATGGGATCGACAGGTACGTTCGTGCTGGCGTCGGCAACGACGTGCATGATGTTCTCGTCGTCAAAGCAGCGCACGACATGGACAATGGCGTCCGTGCGGCGGATGTTCTCAAGGAACTTGTTGCCGAGACCCGCGCCCTGGCTCGCGCCCTTGACCAGACCCGCGATGTCCACAAACTCGATCACCGCGGGTGTTTTCTTCTTCGGCTGATACATCTCCGCGAGCTTGTCGAGCCGCTCGTCGGGCACGGCCACCATGCCGACGTTCGGCTCGATGGTGCAGAAGGGATAGTTGGCGCTCTCCGCGCCCGCGTTGGTGATGGCGTTGAACAGAGTGGACTTGCCGACATTCGGCAGTCCGACGATACCTAATTTCATA
>CAVKBJ010000141.1:0-4643 GCA_963654505.1 Lachnospiraceae bacterium | reverse complement strand
GCGCGGAGAGCTACCCTGACCGTTATTATAGCCGCTTGACGCGCGTCAATTCTTGCGGAGTTCTTAATTTTTCTCAAGAAACCTTAAGTCTCGGCGCGTTCCCGCGCCGGCTCGAAGCGGTAGCCCTTGCCCCAGACCGTTTTGATCAGGGCGGGAGACTGAGGATCCTCCTCGACCTTGAGCCGGAGGTTGCGAATGTGTACCATGACGGTCCCGTTCGAGATCGGGTAATAGGGCTCGCCCCATATTTTTTCATATATGGCTTCTGTCGAAAAGATGCGCTCCGGATACTGCATCAAAAGCCGCAGGATCTGATACTCGATCTCGGTCAATGAAATTTCCCTGTTCTTCCCCCGCGCCTGATTGCGGTCGAGCGCGAGCAAAAGGCCGCAGGCGGAAAGAATATGCCCGTCACAGGCGGCGCCGGACTGCTGCTTTCCCTTATAAATGCAGTAGCGGCGCAGCAGCGCCTTGATCCGCGGCGCGCTCCTCCTGCTCCGTATCGGCGATAAACAGGATCGACGCGGTATAGCGCTTTCACAGCTCACG
Source organism: Lachnospiraceae bacterium (assembly GCA_963654505.1). Taxonomy (GTDB): domain Bacteria; phylum Bacillota; class Clostridia; order Oscillospirales; family Oscillospiraceae; genus Hominicoprocola. Next base: position 4,094 of record CAVKBJ010000141.1, on the reverse strand, counting down.
GCAAACGGCAAGGCCGGAGGCGTCGGGCAGCGCCGTTCCCAGAATCACAAGGTCCACCCCGTCGTCCATCTGAGACAGCGTTTCCTTCGCCGAACCTGTTTCCCGCACGGCGGTGGTATCGGACTCCAGCATGAGCCGAAGCCCCTGACGAAGCTCCGTGTCCCGCGATGCGATCAATACCGTCTGCATATACGATCCCTCCGTTTCCTGCGGTTCTTATTGAACCGGCCCGTCTGCCGGCGCGGAGTCCCGCCGTCGGTCCTTTCTGCCGCAATGGACGTAATACCACACGCACAGCGTGAGCGTAAACAAAGCGGCCCACGCTACGGACATCCCGATTTGAAACAGGCTGAGGTCTGGCCGTGTGCTGGCAAACCACGCATAGGGTATCCTTACAAGGAAGATGGCCAAAAGCCCCTGCACCATAACGAAGGTCGTCCGCCCCACACCGTTGAAATAGCCGGTGAAGCAATACGCGATGGAGAGAATGAAGCACTCGATGCTGGTCGCCTTCAAAAACTCCGCCGAGGCGGTCAGCACCGCCGTTTCTCCGTCCTTAATAAAGAGCGTGGAGAGCGCGGCTCCGTGAAAGAACGAGCAATAGGCAAGAACGCCGCCCAAGACCGCGGCGGTCGCCATGCCGAACCACATGGCCTTCCTCGCGCGCTCCCGCTGACCCGCGCCGTCGTTCTGCGCCACGAACGCGAAGATGGACTGCACATAGGAGTTGGGAATCAGCAGAATGAACATGACCAGCTTCTCCGCGATGCCAACGCCCGCCGACGCTGCCTCGCCGAGCGCGTTGACGAAGCCGAGCAGAATGAGGTAGGAGACCTCGCTGCACATACTTTGCAGGGCGATCGGCGTCCCCAGCCTCAGGACGCTGCCGGAGGTCTCCTTGTCGGGACGCAGATGCGCCTCCTCCACGGAAAAGGGCAGACCCTTTTTCCGGATGAGCACCAGCGACAGCGCCACGCTGACTGCCTGCGCCGCCACGGTCGCGATCGCCGCGCCCGCCGCGCCTAGGGGAATGAATTTTGTCGGCGTGACGTCGCCGGCGATGTTCGTCACGCAGGCGATCATCACGAAATAGAGCGGCGATCTCGCGTCGCCCAGACCGCGGAAAATCGCGCTGATGAGATTGTACGCCACGATGAACAGGCTGCCTGCGCCGCAGATGCGGACGTAAGCGACCGTCTGCGAAAACGCCTCTGCCGGCGCGTTGGTCACGCGGGCGATCCCCGGCGCCGGCAGCACGGTGATGATCGTCAAAATCACGCCGAGCACGCCGAATACCCACACGCTGCTGCCGATGGTCTTTGCCGCGCCGTCATGGTCCTGACGTCCGACGCACAGCCCCAGCAGCACGGTGGAGCCCATAGACAGCCCGGTCACAAGTCCGGTGATGATCTGCATGACCTGCGAGCCGGTGGCGACGGCGGACACGTCCGCCGTTGTGCCGAATTTGCCGACCGCCCACAGATCGACCGCGCCGTATAACGCCTGTAACACCAACGCCAGCAGCACGGGAACGGAAAATCTTAAAAGGGCCGGTAAAATTGGTCCTATCAGGAATGTCGTATTTGCCGATTTCATTAGAACCAGATACTCCTTTTGATGGATAATCAATTAAGTGAATGTCATTATTATGGCTTAATGTTTCGAACTGTCAAGCAAAAAAATTCACAAAAAGGAAGAATCCCGTTCTTTGCACCATCTTTTTGCGCATCGGGCCGCTCTGCTTTTCTGCTTCGATGCATCGACGCAACTAAGCAACTATGCACAAATAACTTAATAATTTTAAGTTTATTTTTATTGATTTAGCACAAAAAGGCGCTATGATAACCTGTGGAAGGGCAAGCGTGGAAGGGGCCTGTGTTGTGCGGCCCTACTGCGTGCGCCCCGATCTCTCCGCGTGTGCCGGAGGGAAATCTTATATCAGAGAGAGGAAAATCTATGAGTATCCTGACCAACCCCGTGACCGTGTCGGTCATCGTGCTGTGCGTTCTCAGCCTGATGAAGCTGAACGTGCTGCTCTCCATGCTGGCGGCGTGCATCGTCGGCGGCCTTGCCGGCGGCATTCCCATCTACGCCAAATCGGGCGACACCATTATGGGCCTGCTCACCGACGGCTTCACCGGCAACGCGACCACCGCGCTGGCCTACATTCTGCTCGGTACCTTCGCCACCGCGATCGCAAGCACGGGTCTTACGGACATCGCCTCGAAGAAGTTCAGCAGGGTCATCGGCTCGAAGAAATACGTGCTGCTGGGTATGCTCACGCTGATCGCCTGTATGTCTCAGAACATCATTCCCGTGCATATCGCCTATATCCCCATTCTGGTCCCGTCCATGCTCGCGCTGATGAACAGGATGCGCCTTGACCGCCGCGCCGCGGCGTGCTGTCTCGCCTTCGGTCACAAGGCGCCCTACATCGCCATTCCGCTCGGCTTCGGTCTGGTCTTCCAGAGGATCATCAGCGACAACCTGACCGAAAACGGTATGCCCGTGACGGTGCAGGACGTTACGGCGGTCAACCGGATTCTTGCCGTGGCGAAGCTTATCGGTCTGCTTATCGCCGTGTTCGTGCTCTACCGCAAGCCCCGCGATTATAAGATGATCGAGGCGGATACCTCCGCGTCTGACGCCGTCACCGGCGAGCTGGGCTACCGCCACTACGTGACCATCGCCGCCGTCATCGTCGTCGTTATCGTGCAGGTCCTTGTCAGCGACCTTGTGCTTGCCGCGCTGTCCGGTCTTGCCGTGATGATCATCTTCCGCGCGATCCCGTGGAACGAGATCGACAAGCAGCTCGAGGGCGGCATTCAGCTCATGGGCCTGATTGCCTTCGTGATGCTGATCGCCGGCGGCTACGCCAATGTGATGAAAGTCTCCGGCGGCGTTGACGAGCTGGTCGAGGCCGGCATCGCCGTGATGGGCGGCAGCAAGTGGATCGCCGCCATTTTTGCCGCGCAGGTCCTGTAAAACCCGCTCTTTGTCTCGACAAAAAATCAGAGCCGCGCAGCGCGGCTCTGATTTTTTCTCTGTTCACTTGTCCGCCGCGTCCGCGCCCGCTTCGCGGGCCTCGTTCAGGCGCTCGAACACCAGATGATAACCGCCCGCGCCGTATTGCAGCTCCGTGTTGATCCGTGTGATCGTTTCGCTGCTGACGGCGCAGCGCTCATGTATCCTGTCGTAGGTATAGCCCTCGGTCAGCATCCGCGCTACGCGCAGCCGCAGCGCAAACGCGGACAGCTCCTGTATGGTGAACAGGTCCTTGAAAAAGCGGAGGCACTCCTCCTCGCTCCGCAGGGTGAGTACGGCCTGATACAGCTCCTCAACGGCTTCGGGCTGCGGCCTTTTCTGCTGTGCCATATCGCGGGTCCTTCCATGCAAGCGTTTCTTTATCCGCATAGCATACCATAGCTTTTCCGGCAAAATATCAAGGCGTTTCTTAATTTTTATTAAGAGGGCTTAAGATTTTCGGGCGCTTGACAAGGCATGACCGTTAAGGTATGATAATCAAAAAACAAATCGGGAGGCACGGCATGGATCTGAGAAAAGCACTCGACGCGTTCTATTACAGCAGCGCGCTCTGCGACCTGCGGCTGATGAACAGGAGCTTTGTGGACGAAAGCGTCACCTACAACAGCCTGCTTTATCTGGAGCTGATCTATACGCTTGAGGGGAAGGCGACGGCCTCGCAGCTTGCGGATATGCTCCACATTTCCCGCCCCGGCGTCACGCTGAAGATCAACGAGCTGATCCGGCAGGGGCTTGTCACAAAGACGGTCGATCCGAAAGACCGGCGGAAGAATTACCTTTCCGTCAACGAGGACGCGATGCCGAAGTACAAGGTCTACCGGCGGCAGGATAACGAGGCGGTCGAGCGCATCAGGAGCCGGTTCACGCCGGAGGAGATCGACCGCTTCTGCGAAATGCTGAACATTATCTCTCAAATCAATTTCGAGGAGATCAACGGGACCGAAACCGACACGGTAAAATGAGCGCGTTCCTGCGGGTAGGGTTCCTTTCCACACATCGTCTGCGTGACCAATCATATCATATTGACATTCCCTGCGTTTATTTTCCTT
>CAVKBJ010000140.1:0-5938 GCA_963654505.1 Lachnospiraceae bacterium | reverse complement strand
GGGTGCTGCCTCTGCTCATTATCATCATTCTGCTTCAGGGACTCTAAAAAGCGTAAAAACAGCGTCTGGTTTGACCGGACGCTGTTTTTTATGGCTTTCAGGACATTGTGTTCGTTTCCGCGCGGGAGACCGCGGTAAAGTAGCTGTGACCGAAGCAGTCGCGGCTCACTCCGGTAAGTCCCTCGCGCAGCAGACAGGCCGTACCGGCAAAGTACAGCGGCGAAACGGCGCTGTCGTCGAGCAGCATGGCCTCCGCGTCGTGCAGGAAAGCCGCGCGGGCGGTCAGGTCGCCGGTGGTCTCAGCCACGCCGATGAGCAGGTCGAAAGTCTCGTTGAGGTAGCCGCTGACGTTACTCTCCGACGTGCCGCGGAACGGCAGCAGATATTCCATCGGGTCGTCGCAGCGAGCCGTAAGTGTGGTGAGCGCAAGGTCAAAATTGCCGGAGGCGAGCGCCTCGTCAAACCCATCGGCGCTCGTGCCGACCAGCTCGACCGACACGCCAGTGACATTCTTCCACATATTCCACAGGCTCAGCGCCACGGCGCGCGTCCGCTCGCTCTCCACAAAGAGAAGTCGGAGCGTTGGCAGGCCCACGCCCTGATAGTGCCCTGCGGAGGTCATCAGCTGCGCCGCTTCGGCGCAACGCTCTGCATAGCCTTCGGCATCCGCCGCGCAGAGCGTGCCGCCCTCCGTGCGGAAATCGCCCTCGCTCTCCGGTGCATCGCTGACGCCGTATGGCACACAGCCGATCGCCGCCGTTGCCGTCACGCCGAGCTGTTCGGCAAGCGCTGCGCGGTCGATGGCAAGGTCAAAGGCCCGCCGCATACTCTGCTCGGAAAATGTATCAGTCAGGTGGTTGTAGAGCACGCAGGTCGTCTCCGCCAGCGGATCGGACTGCCACGTCCCTTCCTCCGCAAGCTCCTCGACAGCCGCGTAGGGCAGGCTCGCGGTATAGTCCAGCTCGCCGGCGAGGAGAGCGTCGTAGTTCGTCTGCGCGTCCGTTTCAAAGCGGAAGCAGATACCGTCCGGCACGACGAGCTTGCCCTCGTAGTATTCGTCGCTGCGCTTCGTTACAAGCTGCGTGTTCCTATCCCATGTATCCACGGTGTAAGGCCCGTTCGTCACGACGGCGGCGTCCACCGCCCAGCTCCCGTTCCCCTCCACCAGATCGCGGCGCAGCGGCGCCGTGGCCGATGCGGTGCAGACGCTCGTGATGAAGCAGGCGCAGGGCTTGCTGAGCGTGACGATGAGCGTGCTGTCGCCCTTGGCCTTCACGCCGAGCAGCGACACGTCGCCGCCCTCGCGCACCTCGTCATAGCCCGTGAGCATACTCAAAAGCGAAGCGTTGGGCGACTCCGTCGCGGGATCGACCAAACGCTGCCATGCGTAAACGAAGTCCTCCGCCTTCACGCGCTCGCCGTCCGACCAGCGGGCCGTGGAGCGCAGCGTGAACGTATAGGTCACGGTATCGTCGTAATTCTTTTCCTCAACGTATTCCTTGGCGATGCCCGCCACGGCAGTTGCCTTGCCGGTGCCGTCGTCGCGCATACGCATCAGGCCCTCAAAAAGCGTCGAGAGAAGGCTCTCCGCCCCCGCGCCGGTATTCATAGCCGGGTCGAGCGTTTCCAGCGGGCCGCAGACCGCGGCGCTCACCACGAAGTCCTCCGCGGTCTCCTCCTGCCCGCCGCAGCCGGTGAGCAGAGACATAAGCAGCACTGCGCAAAGCAGCAGGCAGACGGATCTTCGTATCATTTTCATTGGGAGCTTCTCCTCTTTCTCTATCGTAAACGCGGCGCGGAACGCGCCGCACAGTCAAACAGCTTGTTTATTATATAAAAATTTGCCCCGTTTGTAAAGACAGGCGAGGCAAAAAGTTACAAATTGTTATTATTTCTAACCGTGACCAGCGCGCCGTTCGCGTCGAAATGCGCGCTCTTCACGTCGTTGCCGGTGAACTTGGCGATGGCGTCGAGCCGCATCTTGCTCGGATAGTCGGCCACGAGCGTGTAGGCGACGCCGTGGCGCTTCGCGCGCCCCGTGCGGCCGATGCGGTGGACGTAATACTCATTCTCCTGCGGCACGTCGTAGTTGAACACGGCGTCCACATCGTCCACGTCGATGCCGCGGGCGGCGACGTCGGTGGCAACGAACACGGGAAGCTCACCGCGGCGGAAGCGCGCCATGACCTGCTCGCGCTTTTTCTGCGGAATGTCGCCGTGGATGCAGGCGGCGTCCAGTCCCTCCATCTCAAGGTACTTCGTCAGGCGCTCGACCATGCCCTTCGTGTTGCAGAACACCATCACGCGCTCGAGCTTTTCCTGCCGGATGATGCGCGCCATCGCCGCGACCTTGTCGGTCTGCTCGACGGTGACGGCGTACTGTAGAATATCGGGCTTGTTCTGCTCGTTGGCGCGGACCGTGATCTCCTCGGGGTCACGCTGGTAGACCCAGCTAATGTCCATGACCTCACGCGAGATCGTCGCAGAGAACATACCGAGGTTGCGGCGGGAGGGGATCTTGTCCAAAATACGTGTGACGTCGTGGATGAAGCCCATGTCGAGCATCCGGTCGGCCTCGTCGAGCACGACGGTCTGCACATGGTCGAGCTTCACCGTGCGGCGCTTCATGTGATCGGAGAGCCGTCCGGGAGTAGCCACGACGATCTGCGGCTTCTTTTTCAGCGCGTCGATCTGTTTGCCGATGGGCGCGCCGCCGTAAAGACACACCACGCGGATGCCGCTCATAAAAACGGCAAGGTCGCGCAGCTCCGCCGTGATCTGCATGGCAAGCTCTCGCGTGGGCGCCATGATGACCGCCTGCACCTCCTCGCTCTCGGAGTTAATATGCTCGATGATGGGAATGCCGAAGGCAAAGGTCTTGCCCGTGCCGGTGGGGGCCTTGGCGATCACGTCCTTCCACTCGCGCATCGGCGGGATGCAGCCAGCCTGCACGGGGGTAGACCATTCGATGTTTTTCTTTTCCAACGCGCGCGTCATTTCCGGCAGCAAGTCAAGGCTGTCGAAGCGCACGCCCTGCGTGAATTCCATAGCGTTTTCCTCTGTTCTCCTATTTTTTCAGTCAGAGAAATTATATCATGCCTGTCAATAGCAAAGGAAAGAGACGTCAACGCCCTCTCTTTCCCTCTTTCATTCACCTATGGGGAACGTGCCAGATATTGTCCGCGTACTGTGCCACGGCGCGGTCGGCGGCGAAGATGCCGCTGCGCGCGATATTCAGAAGCGACATCCTGTTCCACCTCTCACGGTCGGCGTAGACCTCCGTCATGCGCCGCTCGGCGGCGCAGTAGGACGCAAAGTCCTGTAAGAGCATATATTCGTCGCGCTGGAGCAGCCGCTGGGCGAGGTCATCATAGCTCACGCCGTCGGCAAAGCCGGTGCGGAGCTGATCGACCACGCGGCGCAGTGTCTCGTCACGCTCGTAGAGCCGCTGGGGTGCGTAGCCCTGCGCCTTCATGCGCGCGACCTCGTCGGCGTGCAGGCCAAAAAGGAACATATTCTCGTCGCCGAGCACCTCGTGCATCTCGACGTTTGCGCCGTCGAGCGTGCCGACGGTCAGCGCGCCGTTCATCATGAACTTCATGTTGCCCGTGCCGCTGGCCTCCTTGCCGGCGGTGGAGATCTGCTGGCTGACCTCGCTGGCGGGCATCAGATGCTCGGCGAGCGAGACGCGGTAATTCTCCAGAAACACCACCTGCAATCTCCCTCTGCACAATGGATCGCCGTTGATCTGCGAGGCAAGCGAGTTGATGAGGCGAATGATGCGCTTTGCCACCGCGTAGCCTGGCGCGGCTTTCGCGCCGAAAAGAAAGGTGTGCGGCTGCATCTCCAAATTCGGCTCGTCCTGCAATTTCTGGTAGAGGTAGATGATGTGCATGGCGTTCAAAAGCTGGCGCTTATACTCGTGCAGACGCTTGACCTGCACATCAAAGATGGCGTCGGTGTCGAGCGCGACGCCCTGCGTCTTTTTGACATAGGCGGCAAAGTCGAGCTTATTCGCCCACTTGATCTCGTCGAGCCGCGCAAGCACCGCGCTGTCGGACGCATACGCCTCAAGCCCCTTCAGCTCCCCGGGACGCAGCAGATAGCCTCGCCCGCCGCAGAGATCTGCGATCAGCGCATCGAGCCGCGGATCGATCTGCGCGAGCCAGCGGCGGTGATCGATGCCGTTGGTGACGTTTTTGAACTTCTCCGGCTCCATCTGGCACTGGTACTTGAACACGTCATGGCGCAGAATATCCGAATGCAGCGCAGAGACGCCGTTGACCGCCATGCCACCCGCGACGCACAGGTTCGCCATGCGCACCTGCCCGTCCCAGACGATAGCCAGCTCCGCGGTCCTGGCGGGATCGTGGTAGAAGTCCTCGACCTCGCGCTGATAGCGGTGCGCGATCTCGGCGATGATCTCCCACACGCGCGGAAGAAGCGTCTGCATGAGCTGCTGCGGCCAACGCTCAAGCGCCTCGGCGAGCACGGTGTGGTTGGTGTAGGCGACGGAGCTTTTCGTGATGCTCCACGCGGTATCCCAGTCGAGACCCGCGTCGTCCATCAGAATACGCATCAGCTCGGGGATCACGAGCGCGGGGTGCGTGTCGTTGATCTGAATGACGTTCTTCTCGTGGAAGTTCGCCGCCGTGCCGTAGACCTCGATGTGCTTGCGCATGATGGACTGCACCGTAGCGGAGACGAAGAAATACTGCTGCTTGAGCCGCAGCGATTTGCCCTCGTAGTGGTTGTCCTCGGGGTAGAGGATTTTGGCGATGGTCTCAGCCATCGCCTCCTGCTCGCTCGCGCGCAGATACTCGCCCTGCGAAAAAAGGCTCATATCCACCGGCGTCGGGGACTTCGCGTCCCACAGCCGCAGGGGGTTGACGTGCTCGGTGCCGTAGCCGGTGATCTCCATATCGCAGGGCACGGCGAGCACCTTTGTCGCGCCCTCGGGAACGACGTGCAGCCGCCCGTTGTCCCAGAATTTGCGGACGGCGCCGCCGAAAAGGACCTCCTCGGTCTCCTGTGGCTTTGGCATCAGCCACGCGCCGCCGATCTCCTTCCAGTTGTCCGGCAGCTCGACCTGCTGGCCGTCCACGATGCGCTGGCGGAAAATACCCAGCTCATAGCAGATGGAATAGCCAGCGGCGGGAATGCCGAGCGTGGTCATGCTGTCAAGGTAGCAGGCGGCAAGGCGGCCGAGGCCGCCGTTTCCGAGTCCCGCGTCCGGCTCCGCCTCAAAAACTTCCGCCGCGCGGAAGCCCAGCTCTTCGATCGCCTCGCGCAGCACGCCGCTCACGCCGAGGTTGTAGGCGTTCTTCTCCAAACTGCGCCCCAGCAAAAATTCCATCGAAAGGTAGTGTACCTTTCGCTTTTCCTCGCGGCGCGTTTCCATGCGGCTCTCCACGCCGCGCTCGGCCATCACGTCGCGCAGCACCAGCGCCGCGGCGCGCATCACCTGCGCGTCGTCGGCCTCCTCCGGCGCGATGCCGAAGCCGAGGCGCAGCTTGTCGGTAAGCGGCTTCACTTCCTGTTTTGTTCTGATCTCCATAGATTTTCGTTTCCTGCCTTATCTGCAAATGGATTCATAAATTTCGCGGTATTTCTTCGCGCTGCGCGTCCAGCTGAAATCCTCGCTCATGCCGCGCGCCTGCAGGGCGCGGTACGCCTCCGGCTTTTCGTGGTAAAGGTCCACCGCCTCGCCGATAACATAGCACATATCGCCCGCGTTATAGTTTGTAAAGGAAAAGCCGTTGCCGCTGCCGTTCCACGCCTCATAAGCGTGGACGGTATCCTTCAGCCCGCCAGTCTCGCGCACGATAGGCACCGCTCCGTAGCGCATGGCGATCATCTGGCTCAGGCCGCACGGCTCGCTCCTGGACGGCATGAGGAACAGATCCGCACCCGCGTAGATCTGCATGGCAAGGCTCTC
>CAVKBJ010000139.1:0-5570 GCA_963654505.1 Lachnospiraceae bacterium | reverse complement strand
GGGCAGAGAAGTACCCTCTTGCCCTCGCTTTTCTCTTAACTTAATGACATTGTTTTGAATACGGCTTCCTTTTTATTGATGTGTGTGCCGGGCCTTGACGCGGGCGACGCGCTGGTCGTATTCGTCCTTATCCAAAATGCCCGCGTCGTAGAGGACGCGCAGGCTCTCCAGGCGGCCCTCGCAGCTATCGACGCCGACGGCGTGGACGCGCAGCGCGTCCGCCTGATGGCGGCGGGCCTCGGCCCACTCCCGTTCGCTGCGGCGGCGCTCGGCGGCGTGGCGGCGCTCCTGCTCCGAGCGCGCGGAAACGCTCTCCTTCCCTGCTCCTTTCGCAAGGAGCTGACGGAGCGCGGCGGGAGTGTAGTTCGCGGGGGTATGAGCGGCGTCGGGCTTTTCCGCGCGGGAAGGCGCGGCCTGCGCCGTGTCGGGCGGAGTTTTTCGCTTGTTGTCCCTCGCGGCGGCGGCAGCCTTGCCAAACCAGAAGGCAAAGATAATGATGATGGCTAAAATTTCCATATTCCGTGCTCCCTTCTTCGGCGGGCGTTGGTTTCTATCCACAGTATTGCGTAAAATGGGGAAAAAGTCAACCAGAATAAGGCTGCGCCGAAAAATTTCGGCGCAGCCTTGCTTTTACATGGGGCTTATTCTGCGGGGTTTTCCACAGGGGTGGGAGGATCGGTGGACTCCTGCACATCCTCATGCTCGGCGAGGGCCATGGAGATGACCTGATCGCCGTCCTCCTTAAAGCGCATAACGATAACGCCCTGCGTGGCGCGGCCGGTGGTGCGGATATCCGCGACGGGAGTGCGGATGAGGATGCCGGCGCGGGTGACGAGGAGAAGGTCCTCGCCGCCTTCCACGACCTTGACGCCGACGACGCCGCCGGTCTTTTCGGTGACCATATAGTTCTTGATGCCGAGGCCGCCGCGGTTGGTGATGCGGTATTCCTCCACGGGGGTCTTTTTGCCGAAGCCGTTGGCGGTAATGGAGAGGACCTGCCTGCCCTCCTGCGCGCGGGCAGCGCCCACGACGTAGTCGCCCTCGCGCAGACGGATGCCGCGCACGCCGACGGCAGTGCGGCCCATCGGGCGGACGTCGGTCTCGTCAAAGACGACCGCCATACCGTCGTGCGTGGCGATGAGGATGCGCTGCGCGCCGTCCGTTTCGCGGACGCTCACCAGCTCGTCGCCCTCGTCGAGGTTCAGGGCGCGCAGGCCGTTGCTGCGAAGGTTTTTGAGCGTTTCGACAGGCAGGCGCTTGACCGTGCCGTGGCGCGTGACCATCGTGAGGTAGAGCTTTTCGTCGCCCTTTTCGCGGAAGTGGAGCATGGCCTGCACGCGCTCGCCGGTCTCGACCTGAAGGATGTTGACGATGTTGGTGCCTTTGGCGGCCTTGCCGGACTCGGGAATTTGATAGCCCTTCTTGCGGTAGACCTTGCCGGTGTCGGTGAAGAAGAGGATATTATCGTGCGTGGAGGCGGTGAACACGTCGGCCACGGTGTCCTCCTCGCGGGTGGTGATGCCCTTCTTGCCCATGCCGCCCTTGCCCTGCGCGGCGTATTCGCTCACGCCGGTGCGCTTGATGTAGCCGTTCTGGGTGAGGGTAAAGACGCACTGTTCTTCCTCGATGAGGTCCTCGATGTCGATCTCGTCCTCAACGTCCTGGATCTCGGTCTTGCGCCCGTCGCCGTACTTGTCGCGGATCTCAATGAGTTCGTCCTTGAGGACGCCCTTGAGCTTCGTTTCGTCGGAGAGCAGCTCGACGAAGTAAGAGATCTTCTTTTCCAGCTCGTCGTACTCGTTTTGGAGCTTTTCGCGGTCGAGGCCCTGAAGGGCCTTCAGGCGCATATCAAGGATGGCCTGCGCCTGAATGTCGGAGAGGGCAAAGCGGGTCATGAGCTTTTCCTTCGCGTCGTCGTAGCTGGTGCGGATGATGTGGATGACCTCGTCGATATTGTCCTGCGCGATGAGGAGACCTTGCAGGAGATGCTCGCGCTCGCGGGCCTTTTTGAGGTCGTACTGCGTGCGGCGGGTGATGACCTGCTCCTGATAGGCGAGGTATTCGTCCAGGATATGACGGAGGGAGAGTATCCTCGGCTGCTTCTGGTTATCGACCAGCGCGAGCATATTGATGGCGAAGGAGGTCTGGAGCTGCGTCTGCGCGAAAAGGCGATTCAAAACGACCTGCGGGTTCGCGTCGCGCTTGACCTCGATGACAATGCGCATACCGGTGCGGTCGGTCTCGTCGCGAATGTCGGAAATGCCCTCCAGCTTCTTGTCGTTGACCTGATCGGCCATGTTTTTGATGAGCATCCGCTTGTTGACCTGATAGGGCAGCTCGGTGACGATGATGCGGACGCGGTCCTTGCCGAACTCCTCGAACTCCGTGCGGGCGCGGAGAATGAGCTTGCCGCGGCCGGTGGCGTAGGCGGCGCGGATACCCGCGCGGCCCATGATGATGCCCCTTGTCGGGAAGTCGGGGCCTGTGATGTGGGCCATCAGATCGGAGAGGGTGGCCTCCGGATCGTCGAGCACGCAGATGCAGGCGTTGATGACCTCGGTGAGGTTATGGGGCGGGATATTGGTCGCCATACCGACGGCGATACCGGACGAGCCGTTGACGAGCAGGTTCGGGAAGCGGCTGGGCAGGACGCGCGGCTCCTTGCGGGACTCGTCGAAGTTGGGGTCCCAATCGACGGTGTCCTTATCAATGTCGCGCAGCATTTCGTTGGCGAGCCTGGACATACGAGCCTCGGTATAGCGGTAGGCCGCCGGAGGGTCGCCATCGACGGAGCCGAAGTTGCCGTGCCCGTCCACGAGCATATAGCGCATGGAGAAGTCCTGCGCGAGACGGACGAGGGCGTCGTAAACGGAGGCGTCGCCGTGGGGATGGTAGCGGCCGAGCACGTCGCCAACGCAGGTGGCGGATTTTTTGAAGGGTTTGTCGTTCGTCAGGCCGTCCTCATACATGGCGTAGAGGATGCGGCGGTGGACGGGCTTCAGACCGTCGCGCACATCGGGCAGGGCGCGGCCAACGATGACGGACATGGCGTACTCGATGTAGGAGGACGTCATTTCATGCACGAGCTCGCTCGTGACGATCTTCTGGTCGGGGAAACGAATGTCCTCGGGCTTGTAGTCTACGTTTTTATGGGCCATTTTTGAAGTCCTCCTTTCTTAGAAGTCGAGATTGACGGCGTACTGCGCGTTCTTTTCGATGAACTCCTTGCGCGGCTCGACCTTCTCGCCCATGAGGACGGTAAAGGTCTCGTCGGCAAGGATGGCGTCCTCGAGCGTGATGCGGCGCAGGGTGCGCTTTTCGGGGTTCATGGTGGTTTCCCAGAGCTCATGGGCGTCCATTTCGCCGAGGCCCTTGAAGCGGGAGATGTCTACCTTGGCGTTCGGATTGTCGCCGCGGAGTTCGGCGGAGTATTTGTCGCGCTCCTCGTCCGAGAAGGCGAGCCGCGTCGTTTTGCCGCGCACGAGCTTGAAAAGCGGCGGGACGGCGGCGTAAACGTAGCCGTTCTCGATGAGCGGGCGCATATAGCGGAAGAAAAAGGTGAGGAGCAGGGTGCGGATATGGGAGCCATCCACATCCGCATCGGCCATGATGATGACCTTGTGGTAGCGGAGCTTGTTGACGTCGAAATCCTCGCCCAGTCCCGCGCCGAGGGCGACGATGACGGGCTGGAGCTTGTCGTTGCCGTAGATTTTGTCGGCGCGAACCTTTTCGACGTTGAGCATCTTGCCCCAGAGGGGAAGGATCGCCTGAAAGCGGGAGTCGCGGCCCTGCGTGGCGGAGCCGCCGGCGGAATCTCCCTCGACGATGTAAATTTCGGTCAGCTCGGGGTTATTCTCGTTGCAGTCGCGCAGCTTGTCGGGCATGGCCGCGCCGCCGAGGGCGCTCTTACGGCGGATGGACTCGCGCGCCTTGCGCGCGGCCTCGCGCGCGCGGTTGGCCATCATCGCCTTATCCAAAATGGTGCGGGCGACGACGGGGTTCTCATCGAGGAACTGCATGAGCTTATCCGAGACGATGGCGTCAACGAGGGTGCGCATGGAGGCGTTGCCGAGCTTTGCCTTGGTCTGCCCCTCGAACTGCGCTTCGGTCAGCTTGACGGAGATGACGGCGGTGAGGCCCTCGCGGCAGTCCTCGCCGGAGACCTTGTCGCCCTCCTTGATGAGGCCAATCTTGAGGCCGTAGGCGTTGAGGACGCGGGTGAGCGCGGCCTTGAAGCCGGTCTCGTGCATACCGCCCTCGGGGGTGTGGACGTTGTTGGCGAAGGAGAGAATATTTTCCTGATAGCCGTCGTTATACTGGAGGGCGACCTCGGCGTAGGAGTCGGATCTGGAGCCGTTCATATAGATAACGCCGGAGTGGAGCGCATCCTTATTCTTATTGAGGAAGGTGACGAACTCGCGGATGCCGCCCTCGTAGCACATTTCGTCGCGCTGCTCCTGTCCCTCGCGCAGGTCGATGGTGCGGATGCGCAGGCCCGCGTTGAGGAAAGCCTCCTCGCGCATACGGGTATGGAGGGTGTCATAGGAATAGACGGTGTCCTCGAACATTTCGGGGTCGGGCTTGAAGGTGACGGTGGTGCCGGTATGGTCGGTCGTGCCGGCGACGGTCATCTCCTGCGCGATGTGGCCGCGGGAGAACTTCATCTCGTAAATTTTCCCGTCCTTATGCACCTGAACGGTCAGCCATTCGGACAGGGCGTTGACGACGCTCGCGCCGACGCCGTGCAGTCCTCCGGAAACCTTATATCCCCCGCCGCCGAACTTGCCGCCGGCGTGGAGGACGGTAAAGACTACCTCGAGCGCGGGGCGGCCGGTCTGCGCCTGAATGTCCACGGGGATGCCGCGGCCGTTATCGACGACGGTGATGGTATTGTCGGGGTTGATCTGCACGGTGATCTCCGTGCAGTAGCCGGCGAGGGCCTCGTCGATGGAGTTATCGACGATCTCGTAGACGAGGTGGTGCAGGCCGCTCAGAGAGGTGGAGCCGATATACATACCGGGGCGCTTGCGGACGGCTTCAAGGCCCTCAAGGACCTGAATTTCCGAAGCGTTATAGTCGTTGTCGGCGGCGACCGCCGTGGAGCGAAGGGTCTCGTTTTCTGCCATTGGGTTTCTCCTTTCGTCATCAGGCAGGAAGAACCGGGTCGGAGCCGTTTCCGGCCCGTTTCTCCCTGCCTCAAACAATCATTTTTTCATGGGAAAGCCGCTCAGAGCGCGGTCGCTGATTTCTTCGTCAGCCGATAGACGCCGTATACGAGCGCCGCGCTCAGGGCATACAGAAAGGCAATGCCTGTGACCGGCGCAAGATAGATCGCCGCGTCCGCGCCGTGGAGCTGCCAGAGAACCTCGCACGCGAACCAGAAAAGTGCCGATACCTTCACTCTCTTTTGAAAGCGCCACTTATCGCTTTCTTCCGTTTTGAGCCGCCACGCGAAACAGACTGCCAGCAGCGCGAAAAAGCCAAGAAAAAGGGGCAGTATCCAGCGCTCGTCGTGGGAAAGAGTAAAGGGGCTTGAGAGAATCGTAAAGGCAATAGGGGCTTTCATGTGT
>CAVKBJ010000138.1:0-8430 GCA_963654505.1 Lachnospiraceae bacterium | reverse complement strand
GGACTGTTCGCCGCGTATAAGGATGTGGGCCTTGTCAACGATGTATTCACGCCTGAGCGGCTCGACGCGCTCGGCACCGGCAGCATTGCTGTCGGCCATGTGCGCTACGGCACGACCGGCAGCAACGACCGCAACAACGCCCAGCCGATCGTCGTCAACCATGTGAAGGGCCGCATGGCTCTTGCACACAACGGCAACCTCGTCAACAGCTATGAACTGCGCTCAAAGCTGGAACTCGAGGGTTCCATCTTCCACACGACGAGCGACACCGAGGTCATTTCCTACATCATTACGAAGGAGCGCCTGACGTCCGGTTCGATTGAAGAGGCCGTCAACCGCGCGATGGACAAACTGAAGGGAGCCTATTCGCTCGCCATCATGTCCCCCTCGAAGCTCATCGCCGCCCGCGATGAGCATGGCTTCCGCCCGCTCTGCTACGGACAGACGGCGGACGGACGCTACGTCATTGCCTCCGAATCCTGCGCACTCGATGCGGTGGGGGCGGCCTTCATTCGCGATGTCGAGCCGGGCGAGATCCTCGTCTTTGATAAACAGGGCGTGCGCAGCATCCGCGACCACTGCGAAAAGCAGCCGCAGTCGCTGTGTGTATTCGAGTATATCTACTTCGCCCGCCCCGACTCTGTGATTGACGGCTGTCAGGTGCATACGGCGCGCGTGCGCGCAGGTTCGTTTCTTGCGCTTGAGCACCCTGTGCAGGCGGACGTGGTCATTGGCGTGCCGGACTCCGGCCTTGACGCGGCCATCGGCTATTCGCGCCAGTCGGGCATCCCTTATGCGCTCGGCTTCATCAAGAACAAGTACATCGGCCGAACCTTCATCGCCCCCGGCCAGAAGAGCCGCGAGGATAAGGTGCGCATTAAGCTCAACCCCATCTCCGATGTCGTGCGCGGCAAGCGCGTCGTGCTGATCGACGACTCCATTGTGCGCGGCACAACGAGCGCACGGATCGTAAAGCTTCTGCGCTCGGCGGGCGCCACGGAGATCCACATGCGTATCTCCGCACCGCCCTTCCTTAACCCTTGCTACTACGGCACGGACATCGACTCCCGCGAGCATCTGATCGCCTGCCACCACACCGTGGAGGAGATCAGCAAAATCATCGGCGCGGACTCGCTGGGCTATCTGAGCGTTGAGAGCGCAAAACGCCTGGCCTGCGGCGTCAACGGCAAGGGCTACTGTACGGCGTGTTTCGATGGGGCCTATCCCACGGAGATTCCCAGTGAGACGCACAAGAACCGTTTTGAAGAAAAAATTTCGAAAGGCAAGGGTACCTCCCATGAATCATAATTCCCGTTCGGAGAGTTACGCGGCCGCCGGGGTGGACATCACTGCCGGATACCGGGCCGTTGAGTTGATGAAAAGCCACATCGCACGCACCATGACCGCAGGCGTCTGTTCCGACATCGGCGGCTTCGGCGGTTTGTTTGAGCTGGATACGTCCAACATCGAGCACCCCGTGCTCGTCAGCGGCACGGACGGTGTCGGCACGAAGCTGAAGCTTGCCTTCCTTATGGACAAACACGACACCGTCGGTATCGACTGCGTGGCCATGTGCGTCAACGACATCATCTGCTGCGGCGCAAAGCCCCTGCTGTTTCTGGACTATATCGCCTGCGGCAAAAATGTCCCCGAGCGCATCGCTGAGATCGTCAGCGGCGTGGCTGAGGGCTGCGTGCAGAGCGGTGCGGCGCTCATCGGCGGCGAGACGGCGGAGATGCCGGGGTTCTACCCGGCGGAGGAGTATGACCTTGCGGGCTTTGCCGTGGGTGTTGTTGACAAGGCGAAAATTCTTGATAAAACAACGATGCGCCCCGGCGATGTTGTGATCGCACTGCCTTCGAGCGGCGTTCACTCCAACGGCTTCTCCCTCGTGCGCAAAGTCTTTGATGTCGAGCACGCTGACCTTAAAAGCCCCCGTGCGGAGCTCAGCGGCAAGAGCCTCGGCGAGGCGCTGCTTGCCCCGACGAAAATCTATGTGAAGCCTATGCTCGCCCTTTTCGACGCTGTGCGCGTGAAGGGTGTCTCCCACATCACGGGCGGCGGCTTCTATGAAAATATCCCCCGCAGCATCCCCGACGGTCTCTGCGCACGCATTACGCGCAGCGCCGTGCGCGTGCTGCCGGTGTTTGACCTGATCGCCCGCACGGGCGGCATCCCCGAACGCGACATGTTCAACACCTTCAACATGGGCGTCGGCATGAGCGTGGTCGTTGCGGCGGAGGACGCGCAGCGTGCGCTGGAGATCCTCCGCGCAAACGGCGAGGACGCCTATGTCATCGGCGAGATCACCGAGGGCGAAGAAAAGGTGGTCCTATGCTGAAAACGCGGATCGCGGTGTTCGTCTCCGGCGGCGGAACGAACCTGCAGGCCCTGCTCGATGCGCAGGCGGCCGGAAAAATCCCAAGCGGCGAGATCGTCCTCGTCGCGGCGAGCAACCCCAAGGCATACGCCCTCGAGCGCGCTGCACGTGCGGGCGTGAAGAGCGTCATCGTCGAGCGGCGCGCCTGCGGCAGCCAGGAGGACTTCGAGGCGGCGCTGCGCTGTGCGCTGCGCGAAAGCGGCGCGGAGATGATCATCCTCGCCGGCTTTATGAGTATCTTGAGCGAAGCGTTCACGGCTGAATGGCCCGAACGCATCCTCAATGTCCACCCATCCCTGATCCCCGCATTCTGCGGCAAGGGCTATTACGGCCTGCATGTCCACGAGGCAGCGCTGGCGCGCGGCGTGAAGGTGACGGGCGCGACAGTACACTATGTCAATGAAATTCCGGACGGCGGCCGGATTCTGCTGCAGAAGGCGGTGGAGGTGCTGCCGTACGACACGCCGCAGACGCTGCAGCGGCGCGTGATGGAGCAGGCCGAATGGATCCTGCTGCCGCAGGCGGCAGAGATGGTCGCCGCGCGGCTGCGGGCGGAAAAAGAAGGGAGCAGGGCATGAACGTATACGAACTGAAAACCCCGCACGAGCTGCTCGCGGGCAACAGCTATGCCGGCCGCGGCATCGTCATCGGCAAGACCCCGGACGGCAAGAAGGCCGCCGTGGCCTATTTCATCATGGGGCGCAGCGCCAACAGCCGCAACCGCATCTTCACCGAGGACGGCGGCACAGTCTACACCCGCCCCTTTGACGAGTCGAAGGTTGAGGATCCGTCGCTCATTATTTACGCGGCGGTGCGCCGCATGGGCGCCCACCTCATCGTGACGAACGGTGACCAGACCGACACGATCTGCGAGGGCCTTGCACGTGGCCAGCAATTTGAACAGGCGCTGGAAAGCCGCTGCTTTGAGCCCGATGCGCCGAACTTTACCCCCCGCATCAGCGGTATGCTCACCTTTGCCGGCAAGGACTTCCAATATGAGATGAGCATCCTCAAGAGTGCGGACGCCGAAGGCAGCGCCTGCAGCCGCTATCACTTCTGCTACCCGGCGCTGCCGGGTGTAGGCCACTTCCTGCACACCTATGTCGGCGATGGCGATCCTCTTCCGACGTTTCAGGGCGAGCCTGAGCGCATGGCCATCCCGCAGGACATCGACGAGCTGACGCAGCAGCTGTGGGACAGCCTTGATGAGGACAACCGCATTTCCCTCTATGTGGAAACGGTGGATCTGGAGAATGGCCGCACCGAGCGCCGCCTGATCAACAAAAACGGTTTGGGAGGTGCGTGCTGTGGCGAATAACAAGGACAGCTACATCTCCCCCCTCTCCACGCGCTACGCAAGCGCGGAGATGCAGCATATTTTCTCCGAAAACTTCAAGTTCCGTACCTGGCGGCGGCTCTGGATCGCGCTGGCGCACGCTGAGCAGACGCTGGGACTCGATATTACGGACGAGCAGATCGCCGAGATGGAGGCGCACAAGGACGACATTGACTATGCCGTGGCGGAAGCGCGCGAGAAGGAAGTGCGCCACGATGTGATGGCACATGTTTACGCCTTCGGCAAGCAGTGCCCCAAGGCCGAGCCGATTATCCACCTCGGTGCGACGAGCTGCTACGTCGGCGACAATACAGATGTCATCATTCTGCGCGAAGCGTCACAGCTTTTGCTGCGCAAGGCGGCGCAGGTACTGCGCAATCTTGCGGCATTCGCCGAACAGTATAAGGCGCTGCCGTGCCTTGCCTATACCCACCTCCAGCCCGCGCAGCTCACGACTGTCGGCAAGCGTGCGACGCTTTGGATGTATGAGCTGACGCAGGACATTGAAAATCTTGAATTCCAGCTCGAGCGGCTGCGGCTGCTCGGCAGCAAGGGCACCACCGGTACACAGGCAAGCTTTATGGAGCTGTTCGCGGGCGACGAGGAGAAGGTGCGCCGTCTCGAGCAGCTCATCGCCGAAGAGATGGGCTTTGCCGCCTGCGTCCCCGTCTCTGGCCAGACGTATTCGCGCAAGGTCGACGCTTATTTCCTCTCGGTGCTCTCCGGCTTTGCCCAGAGCGCCTATAAATTCTCCAACGACCTGCGCCTGCTGCAGTCGTTCGAGGAGATGGAGGAGCCGTTCGAGGCGCACCAGATCGGCTCGAGCGCCATGCCCTACAAGCGCAACCCCATGCGCAGCGAGCGCATCTCGTCGCTGGCGCGCTACGTGATCGCCGACAGCCTCAACCCGGCCATGACTGCCGGTACCCAGTGGTTCGAGCGCACGCTCGACGACAGTGCGAATAAGCGTATCTCGGTATCCGAGGCTTTCCTGGCCGTAGACGCCATTTTGAACATCTATATCAACATTACGCAGGGGCTTGTTGTCTATGACCGCGTCGTGACGCGCCGTGTGATGGAAAAACTCCCCTTCATGGCGACCGAGAACATCATGATGGAGAGCGTCAAACGCGGCGGCAACCGCCAGGAGCTGCACGAAGCGCTGCGTGTCCATTCCCACGCGGCGGCGCGGCGCGTTAAGCTCGAGGGCGGCGCAAATGACCTCATCGACCGCATCGCGGCCGACCCGATCTTCCCGCTGAGCCGTGAGGAGATCGTTTCCCAACTTGACCCGGCGCTCTACATTGGGCGCAGCGTCTCGCAGGTAGAGGAATTCCTGTGCGGCGTGGCGCAGCCCATCCTCGGCCGCTATAACGGCGGAGAGATTCACGCTGAGCTGAGCGTCTAAATCGGAAAGGAGAGCCATTCATGAAGGAATTTGAACTGAAATACGGCTGCAACCCGAACCAGAAGCCTGCCCGCATCTATATGGAGGGCGGTGCGGAGCTGCCGGTGCAGATCCTCTGCGGCCGTCCGGGATATATCAACTTTCTTGACGCATTCAATTCGTGGCAGCTTGTGCGCGAACTGCGTGCTGCGGCGGGGCTGCCCTGCGCGGCCTCGTTCAAGCACGTCAGTCCCACGAGTGCGGCGCTGGGTCTGCCGCTGCCGGAAAAGCTCAAGCGCGCCTGCTTCGTTACGGACATTGAGGGACTGGACGACTCGCCCCTTGCCTGCGCCTATGCCCGCGCCCGCGGCACGGACCGCATGAGCTCCTTTGGCGACTGGATCGCCCTGTCGGATGTGTGCGACGTGACAACGGCGAAGCTCATCAAGCGCGAAGTGTCTGATGGCATCATTGCTCCGGGCTATGAGGCGGAGGCGCTTGAGATCCTGCGCACCAAGCGCAAGGGCAGCTACAACATTGTGCAGGTCGATCCCGATTATGAACCCGCCGCACTTGAGCGCAAGCAGGTGTTCGGCGTGACGTTTGAGCAGGGGCAAAACAGCTGCCGCATCGACGGGACGCTTCTTGAAAAGCTTGTGACGAAGAACACCGACCTGCCCGAGCGCGCGCGCCGCGACCTGCTTGTTGCCCTCATCACGCTGAAATACACCCAGTCGAACTCCGTGTGCTACGCGGTGGACGGACAGGCCATCGGCGTCGGCGCGGGGCAGCAGTCTCGTATCCACTGCACGCGCCTTGCCGGCGGCAAGGCCGACACCTGGCACCTGCGCCAGTGTGATAAGGTGCTGAACCTGCCGTTTCTGCCGCAGCTCGGCCGCGCCGAGCGTGACAACGTCATCGACGGCTATATCAACAAGAACGAAGAGGACGTTTGTGCCGAGGGCATCTGGCAGAAGTACTTCCAGACCCGCCCCGAGCCGCTGACCGCCGAGGAGGCTGCGGCTTATCTCGCCGGGATCGACGGTGTGGCGCTGGGTTCGGATGCGTTTTTCCCCTTCAGCGACAACATTGAGCGCGCTCACCGCAGCGGCGTGCGCTACATTGCCCAGCCAGGCGGCTCCATCCGCGATGACGCGGTGATCGACTGTTGTGACAAGTACGGAATGGTCATGGCCTTTACGGGTCTGCGGCTATTCCACCATTAACGGACAGAGGGAAAGGAGTACCGGAGTGAAGATTCTTGTTGTAGGCGGCGGCGGGCGCGAGCACGCGATTATCAAAAAACTGAAAGAGAACCCCTCCGTGACGCAGATCATTGCCGCGCCCGGCAACGGCGGCATCGCCGCCGACGCGGTGTGCGTGCCGGTCGGGGCAAAGGATATCGACGGACTGGTCGCCCTCGCGCAGCGCGAGCGGGTCGACTATGCCGTGGTCGCGCCGGACGATCCGCTGGTGCTTGGCGCGGTGGACGCGCTGACGGCGGCGGGCATCCCATGCTTTGGCCCAAACCGTGCGGCAGCCGTCATCGAGGGCAGTAAGGTTTTCTCTAAGCACCTCATGAAGAAATACGGCATCCCCACGGCGGCCTATGAGACATTTGACGACATGGATGCGGCGCTTGCCTATCTCGACACGGCTCCGGTGCCGGTCGTCGTGAAAGCGGACGGACTCGCCCTCGGTAAGGGCGTCATCATTGCGCAGAGCCGTGAAGAGGCAAAGGAGGCTGTCGTTTCTATGATGCGCGATGGGCGCTTCGGCGAGAGCGGCCGCCACATCGTGATCGAGGAATTCTTGACAGGGCCGGAGGTATCGGTGCTGTCGTTTACGGACGGGGAAACGCTGGTGCCCATGGTGTCCTCAATGGATCACAAGCGCGCGCTTGACGGCGATGAGGGCCTGAATACCGGCGGTATGGGCACGATCGCACCGAACCCGTTCTATACGGACGAGATCGCAGCCGAATGCATGGAGAAGATCTTTCTGCCGACGATCCGTGCCATGCGCGCCGAAGGGCGCACGTTCCGGGGCTGCCTGTATTTTGGCCTGATGCTGACGCCGGACGGCCCAAAGGTCATCGAGTATAACTGCCGCTTCGGCGACCCCGAGACGCAGGTGGTTCTCCCCCTGCTCGAGAGCGACCTGCTCACTGTCATGCAGGCGACGACGAACGGCACGTTGAAGGACACACCCGTGCGCTTCAAGACCGGGAGCGCATGCTGCTGCGTCGTCATGGCCTCGCAGGGCTATCCGCAGAGCTATGAAACGGGGTTCCCGATCACGATGGACATCGATGCCGCGGCGCACACGTTCGTCGCCGGCGCAAAGCTGCGCGAGGACGGTGTGCTCGTCACCTCCGGCGGGCGCGTGGCGGGCGTCACCGCCGTACAGCCGACGCTTGAGCAGGCTGTTCAGGCCGCCTACGAGCGTGTTGGGCACGTTCACTTTGAAAACGCATATTACCGCCGCGACATCGGCGCACGCGCGCTGCAGGCGCTCAGGGAGGAAAAGTGACATGGTATACCGTGTACTTGTGGAAAAAAAGCCGGAGCTGGCCAACGACGCACGCAGCCTGCTGAACGAGGCAAAGCAGCTGCTCGGTGTGGAGCACCTGGAACGGGTCCGTATCCTGAACCGCTATGATGTAGAGCACATCACGCCGGAGCTGTTTGACTATGCTGTGAAGACGGTGTTCTCCGAACCGCAGGTGGATCTTGTGATGCGCGAGGCCGACACGGACGGGGCGAGCGTGTTCGCTGTGGAGTATCTGCCGGGGCAGTTCGACCAGCGGGCGGACTCCGCCGCGCAGTGCATCCAGATCATCTCGCAGGGCGAACGCCCGGACGTGCGCACAGCACGCGTATATCTGCTCTATGGCGCACTGACGGACACGGAACTCGCGGCCATCAAAAAGCACGTCATCAACCCCGTAGATTCGCGCGAGGCATCTCTGACGCTGCCCGAAACGCTGGAGATCCGCTATGAGATCCCCACGGCGGTCGAGACGCTCACGGGCTTCCGCACCTGCACTGACGAGGCGCTTGCGCAGCTGATTAACAAGCGCGGCCTTGCGATGGATCTCGACGATATCCGCTGCTGCCGCGACTATTTCCGCACGGAGCAGCGTGATCCGACCATCACGGAGCTGCGCATGATCGATACCTACTGGTCCGATCATTGCCGTCACACGACGTTCTCCACTACGCTCGACCGCGTGACCTTCGAGGATCCGCTGGCGGAGAAGACGTATCAAAACTATCTCAAAACCCGCGAACAGCTCGCCCGTACGAAACCCGTAAACCTCATGGA
>CAVKBJ010000137.1:0-21458 GCA_963654505.1 Lachnospiraceae bacterium | reverse complement strand
CTCAGGTGACGAACTGGGTGAAGCTTAAGTTTGCTGCCATGAACTTGAAAAAATTGGCCACATGGAAATGGAGGGATCTGTTGTCCTCGTTTCGCTTTGCTGTTTTTTCGCTCATATATGTTCGAGACCCAGTCTGCTCCTGAGTACAGACCGGGTTCCTCGACAGACTGAGAAGGAATGTTTCACATGAAACATTCCTTCTATTTTTGCCCTTATTTGGCTTTTATTTCCGCTCAAATATCCCCGTGCAGCCGCCAGAGAAGCGGCTCAAAATCCACGCCCTCGCGGGCGGGAATTTTCTGCGGCAGCGTGTGCAGCGCGCACTCGCGCACAAATGTCTCCGACACACGCACAGCCTCATGCAGACTCTCTCCCCGGACGAGCGCTCCGGTGAGCACGCTGGCGAACAGGTCTCCGGTGCCGTGGAACTCCTTGCCGATGAAGCGGTCGAACAGAAACTCCGCCGCGCCGCTCGCGCGGTCAAAGACGCACGCGCCGATCTCGCCCCTGCGGAGCATCACACCGGTGAGCACCACGCCGCGCGTTCCGTCCATGCTCAGCCGCTCGACGATGGCGCGATAGCCCGCCTCGTCGTGCGACAGCGCGCCGAAGGAATGGTCCTCGCCGAGCAGCACCGCCGCCTCGGTGAGGTTCGGCACGATCACGTCCGCGAGCGCCGCGAGCTTGACCATGCCCGCGCACATCGCGTGGGTGTAGGTCTTGTAGATCTTGCCGTGGTCGCCCATCACGGGGTCGCAGATAAAGAGCGTGGAGGCGTCGCGGCGGAACGTGCGGACGAAGTCCGCCGTGAGGTCCATCTGCGCCTCGCTGCCCATAAAGCCGGTATAGACGGCGTCGAAGTGGATGCCCAGCGACGCCCAGTGCGCGGTCGTCCCCTGCATCGCGCCGGTCATATCCAGAAAGGTGTAGCCCGTAAAGCCGCCGGTGTGCGTGGAGAGATAGGCGGTCGGCAGCGGGCAGCACTGCACGCCCATCGCACTGAGCACGGGAATGGCGACGGTCAGCGAGCAGCGGCCGAAGCCAGACATATCATGGATGGCGGCAACTCTTGGGGTCGGCATGGAAAAAGGCTCCCTTCTTTCGGTCAGGTGCTCTCATTATAGCCGCCGCCGCGCGGCTTTGCAAGAAAAAATCCGCGGATAGCGCGCCCCCGCTGCGCATAGGCTGTTGCGAGGTGATCTTTATATGGATATTCATGTGGTACGCGCGGGCGAGAGTCTTTCGTCCGTCGCTGCGCTTTACGGCGTGCCGGCGGGCATCCTCGCCGGTCTCAACGGGGTGGAGCGGGACGCTCCGCTCACGGTCGGACAGACGCTCGTGGTCCGCTATCCGCGCGAGCTGCACACGGTCGCAAGCGGCGAGAGCGTCTATTCCATCGCCCTGCGCTACGGGCTGAGCGTGCGGACGCTCTATCAGAACAATCCCGCCCTCGGCGGGCGCAGCGCGCTCTACCCGGGGCAGACGCTCGTTATCTCCTATGACGATGCGCCGCGGCGCACGCTCGCCGTCAACGCCTACGCCTACCCCTTTATCCGCGGTGCGCTGCTTGACGCCGCTCTGCCGAGCCTTACCTATCTCACGCCCTTCACCTACGGCGTGCAGGCCGACGGCACGCTCCTGCCGCTCGCGGACGAATGGCTGCTCGCCGCCGCAGGACAGTACCGCACGGCCTCGCTCATGCACCTCTCCACGCTCACAGAGGAGGGACACTTCGACAACGCCCGCTCCACGCTCGTTCTGGAAAATGAAGCGGTGCAGGATGCGCTGGTGCGGAGCGTCCTTGAGACCGTGCGGACACGGCGCTATTTCGGGCTGGACGTGGACTTTGAGTACGTTCTGCCCGAGCAGCGCGAGGCCTATGCCGCCTTTATCGCACGGCTGCGCGAGGCGCTCAACCCGCTCGGCTGTCCGGTCATCGCGGCGCTCGCGCCGAAAACGAGCGCCGCGCAGCCGGGACTGCTCTACGAGGCGCACGACTATGCACTGCTCGGCGCGGCGGCGAACGCGGTATTCCTGATGACCTACGAGTGGGGCTACGCCTACGGGCCGCCGATGGCGGTCGCGCCGATCGGAGAGGTGCGCGCCGTGCTCGACTACGCGGTCACGGAGATCGCGCCGGAGAAAATTTTCATGGGTATCCCGCTCTACGGCTACGACTGGACGCTGCCCTTCGTGCAGGGGGAAACGCGGGCGGAATCCCTCTCGCCGGTGCAGGCGGTCGAGCGCGCGCTGCGCTATGGGGCCGCCATCGAATACGATGAAGCATCACAGGCGCCCCACTACCGCTACAGCGATCACAGCGGGCATGAGCACGCCGTCTGGTTCGAGGACGCGCGCAGCATCGAGGCCAAGCTGCGTCTTGCGGACGAATACGGCTTGCAGGGCGTGGGGTACTGGAGCCTGATGCGCGAATTTCCTCAGAGCTGGGCGGTGCTCACCGCGCTGTTCGACGTGGAGACGCTCCTTTAGGGGCGCTGCACGATGGCGTTCGCCACCACGCTCACCACGTCCCGCACCGTCTCGTCGAACAGGTGCGTGTAGACCTCGCTCGTGATGCTCGTCGAGCTGTGGCCGAGGGCCTTGGAGATGGTGAACATCGGCACGCTGCGGCTGTTGGCGACGCTCGCGAAGCTGTGGCGCAGGCCGTGGAGCGAGATGGGCGGCAGGCCGTTTTCTGCGACGAAGGCCGCGACGCGGCGGCCGAGGCTGTTCGGTGCCCACGGGCGGCCCTGCTCCGTGACGACCACATAGCCCTCCGGATTGTCCCCGCCGCGCTCCCACGCGGCGTACAGGCGCTCGAAGAGCTCTTCGAGGTCACGCACGCCGGCGTAGCACAGCCGACGGACGGAGGAGTAGGACTTCGGCTTCTTCTCGATCGACGTGCCGCCGACGGAAGTGCGCACCTCGCGGACGGTGACGATCTTCGCCTCAAGGTCCACACAGCGCCACTTGAGGCCGCAGATCTCGCTGCGGCGCAGGCCGAGATAGCCCGCGAGCTTGACGGGCGCCTCGATCTCGGCGCCCGTGCAGCGCCTGAACAGCTCGCGCAGCTGCGCGGGATCGTAGTAGCGGTGGCTCGGCAGCACCTTGGAGGGCGGCGTGACACAGCGCGTGACGTTTTCCCGCAAAAGCCCCTGCCGGACGGCGGCCTCCAGCGCCGTGTGCAGCAGCACGTGGTGCTTGCGCACGGTGTTGTGGGAAAGCCCCTTTTCCAGCAGCTCCGTGTAGTAGCGCTGGAGCTGCGCCGGCTGAAGCTCGGACAGCTTCACCTCGCCGAGCGCGGGGACGAGGTGCAGGCGTATGATGTTCTCGTAGCCGTGTACGGTCGTTTTCTCGCGGTTCGGGCAGATAAAATCCCGCAGCCAGACCTCCAGCCAGTCGGCAAGCAGGACCTCCCCGCCGCGGCGCGTGCGCCTGAGTGCGCGCAGGCGCAGGAACTCCGCGAGCGTGTTTTCGGCGTCGTCAAGGCAGCGAAAGGTGCGCACGCAGCGGTCGCGCGAGCCGTCGGGTCGCATCCCGTAGTGCATCGTGACGTAGTAGAGGTCCTTTTGGTCGTCGTAGGCAAGATTTCGTTTGATGGATTTTCGCATATTCATTCCACCTTTTTGATCAGAATGGAGGCAGTATACCACCATTGGCAAGCGATGGAAAATGGCGGCGCGGGCTGCGCCGCCGTTTTTCGCGCGCCAAAAAAGCGGCTTTCGGGGCCTCCGTTCCGCGCCAAAAGGGGAAAAGCAGGGTAAATTGCATATAGACGGTATAATTATTCCAGTTCGCTTTGTGCAACAGCATGAAAATTCATTTTGCTCTTGACATTTCTGGATAAAGATTTATAATTGCACACGTCAGATAAATATTTTTCCAAAAAGGAGAACCAATCATGAATAAAGCCGCTATCAAGAAGATCGTCCTCGCCTATTCCGGCGGACTGGATACCTCCGTCATCATCCCCTGGCTGAAGGAGAACTACAACGATCCCGAGATCATTGCCGTCGCCGCCGACGTCGGACAGGGCGACGAGCTCGACGGGCTGGAGGAGAAGGCGCTCAAGACCGGCGCGAGCAAGCTCATCGTCGCCGACCTCACCGACGAGATGTGCGACGAGATCATCGTCCCCTCCCTGATGATGGACGCGAAGTATGAGAAGTATCTGCTCGGCACCGCGTTCGCGCGGCCCGTCATCGGCAAGAAGCTCGCCGAGATCGCCAAGGCCGAGGGCGCGGACGCCATCGCGCACGGCTGCACCGGCAAGGGGAACGATCAGGTACGCTTCGAGCTGGCCATCAAGCACTTCGCGCCCGACATGGCCATCATCGCGCCGTGGCGCGAGTGGGAGCTCAAGTCCCGCGACGAGGAGATCGACTATGCCGAGGCGCACAAGGTCCCGCTGAAGATCAGCCGCGAGACGAACTACTCCAAGGATAAGAACCTCTGGCACCTCAGCCACGAGGGCCTCGACCTTGAGGATCCCTCCCTTGAGCCCGACCTCGACAAGCCGCTCTTCCTCGAAATGAGCGTGTCGCCCTATCAGGCGCCCGACAAGCCCACCGAGGTCTCCGTCGAGTTTGAATCGGGTGTGCCCGTGGCGGTCAACGGCGAGAAGATGAAGGTCTCCGCCATCATCAAAAAGCTCAACGAGCTCGGCGGCGCGAACGGCATCGGCATCCTCGACATCGTGGAGAACCGTCTCATCGGCATGAAGGACCACGGCATCTATGAAACGCCGGGCGGCACCATCCTCTACCACGCGCACGAGCAGCTTGAAATGCTCACGCTCGACAAGGAAACCGCGCACCTCAAGTCCAAGCTGGCCGTGGACTACGCCGACCTCATCTACAACGGCAAGTGGTACACGCCCTTGCAGGAGGCGCTGACCGCCTTCGCCAAAAAGTCCAACGAGCACTGCACCGGCACGGTCAAGCTCAAGCTCTACAAGGGCAACATGATCAACGCGGGCATCACCTCGCCCTACTCGCAGTATTCCGAGCAGCTCGTCACCTTCGGCGAGAGCGACTTCGATCAGGCCGCCAGCGCGGGCTTCATCAACATCTGGGGCCTGCCGACCAAGGTGCAGGCGCTGCTCGACGAGGGCGTGCTCAACAACTAAGTCCGAAAAGGGGGAAAGGCATGGAAAAGCTGTGGGCCGGACGGTCCGAAAAGGAAACCGCGCAGATCGCGGACGATTTCAATAGCTCCATCCGCTTCGACAGCCGGATGTACCGTCAGGATATTCTCGGCTCGATGGCGCACGCCGCCATGCTCGGCCACTGCGGCATCCTGACACCCGCGGAGGCCGCGAAATTACAGGACGGCCTTGCCGCCATCCTCAGCGAGCTTGACGAGGGGACGCTCACGATCGACCCCGCCGCCGAGGACATCCATATGTTCGTCGAGCAGACGCTCACCGCGCGGCTCGGCGACGTGGGCAAAAAGCTCCACACCGCGCGCTCGCGCAACGATCAGGTGGCGCTCGACCTGCGGCTCTACCTTCTCGGCGAGATCAGGGAGATCCGCACGCTGACGCTCGCGCTCCTTGCCGCCGTCACCGATCAGGCGGAGCACTACAAGGCGACCATCATGCCCGGCTACACGCATTTGCAGCGGGCGCAGCCGGTCACCTTCGGCCATCACCTCATGGCCTACGCCATGATGCTCCGGCGCGACGTCGGGCGTTTGGACGACGCCGCGGCGCGCATGGACGAGTCGCCCATCGGCTGTTGCGCGCTGGCGGGCACGAGCTTTCCCACCGACCGCGCGTGGGAGGCGTCGCAGCTCGGCTTCTCCGCCGTGACGGAAAATAGCATCGACGGTATCTCCGACCGCGACTTCTGCGTGGAGCTGCTCTCCGCCTGTTCGATTTTGATGATGCACCTCTCCCGCTTTTCCGAGGAGCTGGTGCTGTGGTCGAGCTGGGAGTTCCACTTCATCGAGCTTGACGACGCCTACACCACCGGCTCGTCCATCATGCCGCAGAAGAAGAACCCCGACATGGCGGAGCTCTGCCGCGGCAAGACCGGCCGCGTCTACGGCGATCTGATGGCCCTGCTCACGACCCTCAAGGGCCTGCCGCTCGCCTACAACAAGGATATGCAGGAGGACAAGGAGGCCGTGTTCGACTGCGTGGACACCGTGAAGATGTGTCTGCGCGTCTTTACGCCGATGATCTCCACGATGAAGGCCTGCACCTGCAATATGTACCGCGCCGTGCAGCGGGGTTTCCTGAACGCGACCGACCTCGCGGACTATCTGACGAAAAAGGGCGTGCCCTTCCGCAGCGCCTACAAAACGGTGGGGCAGCTCGTGGCCTACTGCATTGAGCACGCCACCGTGCTCGAGGAGCTGCCGCTCGATCTGCTCAAGGAGTACAGCGAGGTCTTTGACGAGGACGTCTACGGTGCCATCGCGCCGGCGTTCTGCGTCGCCAACCGCACCTCCGCCGGCGGCACCTGCGTTGCGTCGGTCGAGGCGCAGATCGCCTCCGTGCGCGATTTCCTGAACAAAAGCCTGTGATGCTCTGAGAGCATCCGATAACGAAAGTACCCCGCTTCCTGAATGGGAGCGGGGTACTTTCGCTTACTCTGTCAGACCGTATTTGCGCTTGACGCGGGCGAGCTTTTCGAGCATCGGCTCGGCAAAGAGCCAAAGGAACGCCGCTGTGGAGGCGGCCTGCATCGCGTCCATCGCGAAGCCGGAGGCACAGTAGACCGCAAGGCTCTGCCACGTCAGCGAACCGGTGGCGAGCAGCGCGGAGTAGGCGTTGAGCAGGAGGCCGTAGACAAGGAACGCGCTCACCGCGCCGAAGGCGCAGAGCGCTCCCCGTTTCCTCGGCAGACCGCCCCTGCGGAACGCAAGTCCCGCGAGAAAGCCGCACAGTCCCATGCCGAGCATCTGCCACGGCGTCCACGGTCCCTGCGAAAAGAGGACGTTGGACGCGAGCATCGTCACCGCGCCCACGAGGAAGCCCGCTTCTCCGCCGAGCGACGCGCCCGTGAGAATCGTCAGCGCCAGCACGGGCTTGCACTGCGGCAGCATGAAGAACGCCGCGCGTCCCGCGACGCCGAGCGCGCAGAGTACCGCGAGCACAACCAGCTCCCGCGCGCGGGGCTTTCGCCCCTCGAAGGCGAGGAAGAACGGCAGCATCACTTCGGGCACCATCAGGAGCGAGACGGCGTAGTAGCTCCGCTCACCGAGCAGCTTCGGGCCGAATAGCAGCGTCAGGAGAATGAGCAGAAAGGCGGTCAGGCAGGAAGCGGCCGTGCGCCGGGGAAGCCTTTGCTTTTCCGGCGGTGCGAGAACTGCTTCCGGCGTTGCCTTGGGCGGCTGCGGCGTGGGAGAGCGGCGCTCCTTTTTTCGCGGCGGCGTGCCGCCGCAGGCGGCGATGACATCCTCGACCGTCACCGCTGCCGGCAGGAGATCCCGCGCCATACGGTTCGCCGCCGTGGTGTAGAAGCGGTTGAGCGCGAAAAAATCCCTCGGTTCGCCGCAGGCGGCGATGGAGCCGTCGAAAAAGAGCGCGCAGCGCCGCGCGTGCTCCGCGCAGAACTCCACGTCGTGGCTGACCATGACGACGGTCACGCCACGAGCGAGCAGGTCGTTGAGGATGCTTGCCAGCTCTGCCTTGAACGCCGCGTCCAGTCCGCGCGTCGGCTCGTCGAGGAGCAGAACGTCGGGCCGTGTGAGCAGGAGCTTCGCCAGCGCCGCGCGCTGTTGCTCGCCGCCGGAGAGGTCGTAGGGATGGCGGTCTAAAAGCGGTTCCAACCGGCACAGCGCGGCGGCATAGGAGAGCGCCTCCGTGTCGGACGCGGCCTCGGCGAGATCCTCACGCACGGTCTTTTTGGCAAAGAGCGCCCGCACCTCCTGCGGCAGGAGCGCCGCCTTGCCGGTGACGCGCACCGTTCCGCGGTGGGGCGTTTGCAGTCCCGTGAGCAGACGGAGCGCGGTGGTCTTGCCCGCGCCGTTGCCGCCGAGGATCGCTAAAAATTCGCCCCGCCGCACCGTCAGCTCCAGTCCGCGCAGCACGTCGGGCGCGTTGGGCACGTAGCGGAACCATGCGTCCGAAACGGTGATGGCCACCTCCGTTGAGGGGGCGGGCAGCGGACGCTCCGGCACACTTTTCAGCTCATGCGCGGCGGCGAAGTCCGCGAGCCAGTCCCGCCCCTCACGCACGGAGACGGGGCAGGCAGAGCCGTTTTCCACCGCCGCCCACACGCGCATGGCGGCGGGCATGGCGCAGAACAGCTCGTGTTCCGCGCTTTTGAGCCGCGCGCCCACGGCGCGGGGCGAACCGTCCGCGAGGGCGGCTCCGCCGTCGAGCACGACGGCGCGGTCGGAGAGGGGCAGCGCCTCCTCCAGCCGCTGCTCGGAGAGCAGGACGGCCGTTCCCAGCTCGCGGTTGACGCGCGCGAGCGCGGCGAGGAAGTCCGCCGCCGCGATGGGGTCGAGCTGAGCGGTCGGCTCGTCTAAAATGAGCACGTCCGGCTGCACCGTCAGCACGGCGGCAAGGTTCAAAAGCTGCTTCTGCCCGCCTGAGAGCGAGGCCGTGTCGCGGTGAAACCAGCTCTCCATGCCGAAGAAGCCCGCCATCTCCGCGACGCGGCGGCGAATGGCCGGCGTATCGTACCCAAGGCTTTCCAAGCCGAATGCCAGCTCGTGCCAGACCTTGTCGGTGACAATCTGATTTTCGGGACTTTGCTGCACGAAGCCGACGCGCGCGGCCTGCTCGCGCTGGGGAACGCCGGAGAGCGGGCGTCCGTCGAAGAGTATCTCGCCCGAACGGGCGCCGCTCGGCGCGAGGGCGGTCTTGAGCTGACGAAGGAGCGTGGATTTGCCGCTGCCGGACAGGCCGCAGAGCGTGACGAACTCGCCCGCGCGGAGCGTCAGACTCACGCCCCGCAGAGCGGGCGAGGACTGCTCGGGATAGGTAAAGGTCAGGTTTTCGACGCGATAGAGCTCCATGCGCGCGCCTCCCTTCTCTGCAAAAGCGTCGGCGTCAGGCACAGCAGAAGATACGCGAGCAGCAGGCTCGCGGAATACGGCGTCAGCGCGCCGCGCATGGTGGGATAGTACCGCCATTTTACGCCGCCGAGCACCCAGCCGAGGGCGACGTAAGCGCCGCAGGCCGTCAGCCACAAAAGAAGCCGCCTGTCGCGGCGGCTGTATCGATAGAGGGAAAAGGCCGTGCGGCCCGGCAGGCCGTAGCCGCGGCTTTTCATGCTGTCCGCCGTTTCCACGGCGGCCTCAAGGCTCCACGTCACCATGACGGAAAAGACCGTCATAGCGCTCTTGAGCTTTTGGAGACGGGTCCCCTCCGCGTACAGGCCCATGCCGCGGCGCGCCGCCGTCACCTCGCGCAGTCTTGCCTGAAAGCGCGGCACGAAGCGCAGCGTCATGGAGAGCAGGAGCGAGAGCGCGGGCACAACGCGCCCGAAGAGGTACATCAGCTTATCCGAGGTCATGACCGTGTTCCAGCAGGAGAACCACAGCACGACGGCGGAGAGCATCGCCGCGGCGGCGAAGCCGTAAGCGATGGATTCGAGCGTCAGGGGATTTCCCGAGGGGAGGTAGACCAGGATGGTCGCGCCCTCGTGGTTGAAAGCGAAGTTCACGAGCGCGGCGAAAAGCGCCGTAGGCGCGAGCCAGCGCGCGGTACGGCGCACCGCCGCGCCGCCGTTCAGCTGCGCGGCGCACACGAGCGCGGCGCAGAGCGAAACGGCAAGGCAGAGCGGGTGCAGGAAGAACATGGAGAAGGTCAGCACCAGCACAAAGTACAAAAGATTTACCGCCGGATGGCAGACGAGAAAGGTGTGCCGCTTCATGCGCCGACCCTCCCACCGACGTCCGCACCGAAGTCGCAGGTGTAGACCCACTCGACCGTATCGCCGTCCGCGAGGGCGCAGCGCGAGCAGCCGACGTTCGGAAATTCGCCGTTCACGCGGTACAGCCAACCGGAGCCCTCGCCGCAGTCGAACTCGTAGAGGTTGCCGATGCCCTCAATGTAGGCGGACTGGTAGACCGGCGTTTCTGAAAACTCCATGTGCAGCTTGTTCTCGCGGCACACACGCTTGAGGAGGTCGAAGACACTCTCGCCCTCGATAAACTTGATCTCAGTTGCGGCCAGCAGAACGCCGTCTGCGGGGACAAGGTCGGCTTTTTCCGCGTCGAGTCTGTCAAGGTGGTCCAAGATCGGCGCGCAGGAGATGGAAACGGTACAGGTCGGCGCGGCACTCTCCGGCGGCGTCTCCGGCTCGCTTGATGGGGCGGGCGTTTCCGCGGGAGCTTCGGTTTCCTCCGGCGGAGCGGCGGGAGTTTCCTCCTGCCACTCGGCTTCGGAGGGGGCGGACACGTCCGGCGTATTCCACGTAGCATCGGGCGCGGCCGCTTCGCTCTGCGTCGCCTCGGGCATCGGCTCCGATGCCGGAGCGCCACAGCCGGCGAGGGTGAATATCAGCGCGAGCGCCAGCAGAAATGTGTGAAAGCGCGCTGCCGTTTCCACGTCCGTCTCCCTCCTTTTATTTCGAAATCGCTATCGTATCACGCGGCGGCGGACCGGGTCAGCGCCGCCATCTGATAAAAGCTGCTCTCGCCGCGCTCGGCGCGGACGAGCGACGCGAGGGCGCAGACCGCCTGCTCGCTCGCCATGAGGTTCGTTTCGCCGCCGCGCTCGTGGCAGAAGCCGCCGTCGGCGGTCTGATAGGTCAAAAGCGTGTCGGAGACGCTGCGGCCGTTCTTCACGAAGCGGCTGTCGTTTACATCAAGTCCCAGCGCGTTGAGCGCGAGGAGCACCTGCGCGCAGCTCTCGGCGTTCTCGCTCCCCCAGGAGGAGAAGCCGCCGTCCGCGTTCTGCATCGCGCTCAGGCGCACGAGCGCGCTGTCGATCGCCAGCTTGACCGCGCTCTGCTCCTGATACTTTGCGAGCGCCTGCAAGGCCATGGCGGTCAGGTCGGGATCGGCGTCCGTTCCCATGAAGCTCCAGCCGCCGTCTGCGAGCTGATCGGCGAGGATGGCGTCCACGTACAGCTGCCGCGTCGCCTGTGTGACTGCCGCCGCGTTCTGCGGCATGGGATAATCGCGGCTGTCGAGCGCGAGGAGCGCGTAGATCGCGCCGTTCACGCCCTGCGCCATCGTCTTTTCATAATTGCCGAGCGGGAGCGTCAGGTCATAGCCCGCGACACTCCGCGCGTCCTTTCCAAGCGCGGAGAGCGCGAGGATAACGCGGCTGTACTCGGTGTATTTGCGCTCGCTCAGCACGCCCTTGCTCTCGTGGACGGTCTGCTCCAGCGCGGTGTAATAGTCGGTGAAATAGGCGGTCTTGGTGTCCGCGCCGCCGCGGGTGAGGGCGAGCACCGTCCATTCGCCGCCGAGGCTGTCGTATCGCGGCGCGCTCACGGCGGAGGTCAGATAGGTGGAGGCGCGGCCGTAGGCGGTCTGCGCGGCGCTCTTGCTGTCGGTAGCAGAGGAGGCGTCCTTCTTCTTGGAAAGCTCGCAGAAGCGCTGAAGGATAGCGGCGAGCTGCGCGCGGGTAGCGGTCGCCGTTGGGCTGAGGGTCGTTTCGCTCGTGCCGTTGAGGACGCCCTTCACCACGCACCAGTGCATCGCT
The DNA here is from genome assembly GCA_963654505.1 of Lachnospiraceae bacterium. Classification (GTDB taxonomy): domain Bacteria; phylum Bacillota; class Clostridia; order Oscillospirales; family Oscillospiraceae; genus Hominicoprocola. The sequence continues at coordinate 9,841 of CAVKBJ010000137.1, read as the reverse complement.
TCGTCCGCCCAGCTGCTGACGCCGTCCGCGTCGGTGAAGCTCAGCGGGAAGTACCACAGGCCGGTGAAGCCCTGCCCCTGCGCTTTTGCGTAGCGATAGAGGATCGCGGCAAGCTGCTCGCGCGTGATGGCGTCGTCGGGAGCAAAGCTGCTCTCGGAATAGCCGGTGACGACGCCCTCCGCGCTCGCCCAGCGCACGGCCTCGCCGTACCACGAATCGCCGCTCACGTCGGCGTAGCGCATGGCGTAGTTGACCACGGGACTGCCCGCGAGCCGCCAGAGGATCGTGACGATCTGGCCGCGCGTGGCTGTGCCGCTTGGCGCAAACTCACTCTCGGAAACGCCGGTCATAAGGCTGTTCTCATAGGCGTACTGCACCGCGTCCGCGTACCACGCGGCGGAGGAAACGTCGGTAAAGGACGGTGCGGCCACGCTTGTCTCATTGTTCTTGACGGCCGCGCTTGTCCCATCGGTTTTGGTGGCGGCAGCGGGAACACGCTCCGTGCGGCCGCCGCCCGTCGTGATCTCGGTGGACGGCGTGCTGCCCGTATCCGTTTTGGAGTCTTTGTCCCAGTCAGCGGTACCGTATTCTTTGGTATAATCCTCGGTGTAGTACAGGAGAACGCTCTTATCGCCAGTAAGCTTATAATCGGCAATGCTGACGTTCGGCACCTCGCCGTTGACCTTATACATCCAGCCGGAGTTGGGGCCATCGTCAAGCTGGCTGAGCGTCACGCCGCCGCGGGTCACGGAGCGCAGATAGTCGCTCTTGATGTTCAGGGACAAGCCGGCATCCTCCGCCGCGGCGCAGAGCGCATCCTTTACCGTCGCGCCGCCCGCGACCTTCACGCTGCCGGAATACCACGCGCTGCCGCTGCCCGGCTGAATGGTGACCGCGACCGAGATCCATTCCCCGGAGCTGCTCGAACTGCCGCTCGCCGAACGAACAACCGTTCCGAGGCTTTTGGCTGTAAAACTTTCGCTTTGCAACTTAATGGGTTCGCTGGTCGTCGTCTCAGCGCCGCTGGTGAATTTGGCAAGCTGCGTGTAGATATTATAGCTCTTGCTGTCACCTGCCAGCGAATCGAATTTCTCCAGCGCAATCAGCGCGCGGAAGCCCTGCTCGGTCGCGAGGGCGGTGGCTGTCTCTGTTCCTCTGCCGTTGATCGAACCGACCGCAGGCGTGGTAAAGCCGTTGTTGGCGTCATTGACGTACAGCAGCAGTGCGTCCGCCAGCGAGCAGCCGTTCTTGACGAAGAGGGTATCACTGCCGGGGTCAACGCCCACGGCGGTCAGACCGACGATGACCATAGCGTCGGAGTTCACGTTGCCGAACGAGCCGTTGCTGCCCTGCGCGGCGCTCAGACCTTTGATCGCCTCGGTGATGAAGCCCTGCACGGCGGGATAGTCCGCCGTGTTGTACTTGGCGAGCGCCGCCAGCGCCGTGCCGGTGGTGTCAGGGTCGGCGTAGGTCTCGCCCGCCCACCTGGTGAAGAACACGCCGTCCTCGCCGAGATTGGAGCTTTCCGTCAGCAGAGCAATCATGCGGTTCCGCTGCGTATCGGTCAGCGTCACCCGACCCGCCTGCTCCGCGAGCAGCACCCACGGCGCGGTATAGTGGCTGCTGCCGAGGTCCATCTCCGCGAGCTTGGCAGCGTTGCTGAAAGAGTTTTCAGAGCCGTAAGGCGTCAGCTGCGTGCTGTTCACACCGAGCGCGGCGAGAATGATCTCCGCCTTGGCGCGGTCGGAAACGAGCGGCGTATTGCCCGCCAGCTCGTTGACGGTGAGGTTCAGGTAGTTGGTTTTCGCATCTTCGTTGGTTCTTACCGCCGTACCGTCCAGTTTTGCATACACCGCCATGTCGAACACGACCCAGTCGCTCGAGCTATTGGTATACGTTTCCGCGATGGCGTCCATCAGAGTCCTGCGGGCACTTGGCTCTCCTTCAGTGTTGGCGGCGGGATAGATGTTCACCGTGATGGGCTTGCTCAGGGTTTTGTCACCCTTGCTCCAGGTGATGGTCGCTGTGGCCTCGACGACCTTGCCGGTCTCGTTCTTCCGAGCGAGCTGGAGCTTGCCGGCCACCACTTTGAGATACGCCTTGTTGGTGTCCCGCTCGCCCTGCGACACGGTAACGGTGATAGCGTCACTTGCGGTCTTGTCGGTCTTGATGAGCGTTACACTGTCGCCGACAGCCGCCTTAGCGGATACCGCAAAAACATCGCCATATTTTTGGGATTCGAGTAGCAGCTCGTCCTCAAATTCGCTGCCGCCGGTGTAGGTGTTGTCGCCGCTGCTGGTAACATTGCCGCTGCGGAGGGTGCCCTTGCCGTACAGGTTGTTGGTCTTGCCTGACGCGCCGATCAGCGTGCCGGTGTTCCCGCAGTCCTTGATGGTGGGCACGCAGTCATCGCCAGTCTGCGAGCCGGCTTCGCCCAGCAGGCCGCCGACCGTGCAGCCGGGGGCGTTGATCGTGGCGCTGTTCGTGCAGTTCGTCAGCTGCACGCAGTTTTTGTTCGAGCCGACCAGTCCGCCGACCATCGCGCTCGTGTCGGAGCCGGTGACGCTGATCGTGCCGTTGTTTGCGCAGCCGTTCAGCGTCATGCTGATATTCTCCCAAACGTACTCCACGCCGTCGTCATAGCCGCCGACGCCCGCGCTGCCGCGCGCCAAGGCGGAGACGGCGGCGTTGTTGGTGCAGTTCTCAAGCTCGACCTTGCCGCGGGCGCACGCCGCGAGACCGCCGACGTAGGCATACGGCTCGGAGCAGTAGACCGTGCCGTTCACGGTCAGGTTTTTGACAACAACGGTCGGCTGCGCTTCGATGGACGTTTCACTGTCCCGATCCACCTCGCTGCTCAGACAGCCGAAGAAGCCGAAGTAGCTCAGGCTGGGGTCGTCCACCGTGATGGTGACGCTGTGGTGGGCGCCGTCAAAGCAGCCGCTGAACGGGCAAGCCGCGTTCTCGCCGAGCGGCGTCCACGAGCCGGAGACGGTGATGTCTCTCGTCAGCTTCACATAGGCGCTCGCCGCCGTGTTTTTCGTTGCGTTTGCCGCCGCGTTTGCCGCCGCGGCGTTGTCACCGTTCACCTGATTCGCAAACCAGCGCAGCTCTGCTGCCGTGCCGATCTCATAGGGGGACGCTTCTGTGCCGTCGCCGAAAGGCTCGGTGGTCTTGTAGGTCAGCGGAACCTTGATGGTCTTTGCGGTCTCTTCTTCGTTAACGGTGAAGCCGGTCTCGGGGACACCGTTATAGTCGGAGTCCGTGCCGAACGTGACCGAGTAGGTGTAGTCGCCCGTCTCGGAGAGCGTGTAGGAGTAGGAGTTGTCCGCGTTCGCAGTCAGTCCCGTTCCGCCGTGCTTGACCGTCAGCTCGCCGCCCTCCGGTACGCCGGTGAAGGTGAGGGCGCAGGAGAAGGGGGGCTTGGTGGGTTCGGGCGCAGACGCGGGCGTCCACATGGGGACGGGATAGCCATCCGCATTTTTTTCAAATCCGGTTAAATCCAGTTCTTTGATTTCTTGAGTAGTTTTATCAGTAACTTCACCTGTAATGGTGACGCTGTTATATCCTGCCGGAAAAATGGGGAACGGTGTGTCGCCGTCCAAAAAGCTTTTTTCAGGTGGATTTAAGGTGCTGTCATAATAAAAATTGTTTGCTTTTGTCGTGGGAGATACTGTCGCACATGCAATAACTCCCTTTTTCTTGCCGGTGATTTTACCCGCAATAATAGTGTTCTCGATAGAAAGCGTACCGCCGTAAGAACTGCCGAACAGGCCGCCGGCATATCCGTTGTAACCGTGTGAAACGACATTGCCCAAAACCGTGCAATTTGCAACAGTCACATTGCAGCTATACTGCGTAACACCGACTAAGCCGCCAACGTAGTTGGCCGCTTTGCAATTTAGCTGAACGTTGCTAACACTGTTATTGATAGTGAGCGAAGTCTCATAGGACTGCCCCAATTTACCGACTAAGCCGCCGACATATGCCGTATCGGTTATGGTGCCTTTAATTGTGCCATCGACATAGCAGTTGTCGATTCGGCTGGTACTGCCTTGGGGGATAGAGCCAACAAGGATGCCAGCGTTATTTCCTTTTCCAATGTCAGTGATACCCGCACCGGTCATTTTCAGATTGATAACGGAACCGTCCAACTGACCGATGAGACCGGTATTGCTATAGTTACTGCCTGTAAGCACCAGCCCGGAGATCGTCTTACCATCGCCGTTAAAGCAGCCGGTCAGGCTCTTGATGGGGGGCATGGTGGTGCCGGACATATCAATATCCGCCGTCAGGGTGATGGTGCCCTCAATGTCCAGTCCGCCAAGCTTGGCTAAGGCGGCCGCGCTGCCGACTGAAATATTACCGGTCTTATCTGCCGCCCGGATCGTGGCAGGCAGCAGGCTGACGACCATCACAAAGGCCATCAGCAGGGATAACGCGCGCTTTTTCATGTGATTTTTCTCCTTCCTTTCGTTGAAAAAAGCGTCTGCACCCGCCCGCTCACGCGAGCCGCACAGACGCAAAAAAGGGCGCACTGCCCCCCTTGTCTCCACGGCTCCCGGCCCGGGCAGAAGCTATCTCAAGCAGCTCCGGGCATTCTGACTCATCTCCTCACGGGAGCTTCACAGTGACCCGCTCGCGGGGCTTTTCACCCACATTTCCCCAGTTCCGGTCTCCCGGCACGGCTGCGTTGATACGATGATATATTTTTACGGACGTCGGACGGAGCCGCGGCTCCGCCTTGCAAACGGCGCTCACTTCTGCTATCATCCTTTGCAAAGGCACAAATGAAGAGCGAAGGAGCACGACAGACATGATAGAGAATTATGAGGAAAAAATCAAGCAGGAGTCCAACGGATTTATCCGGCACAACGGCATCCGCATCGTTTCCGTTGACGAGGAGAGGAGCGTGCTGGAGGCGGAGATCACCGACGATACCAGCGCGCTCATCGCCCGCGCGCAGATGAATATGTATTTCCTCAATTGAGGAAAAAAGCAGCGCGGCGCACAGCCTTCCAGCCGAAGGCCGTGCGCCGCATTTTTTAGAAGCTGCGGCAGGGCCTTCTCATTCGCGCGCCGGAGCTACGTTTCCCACACAAAAAGGTCCTCATCGACCAGCTCGCGCTCAATATACTCGATCCGCTGGGAGGACTCCGGCGCGGTCCGCCGCCCCAGCTCGGCGCCGAGCGCCTCGACCACCGCAAAAATCGCCGTGTCGCCGCTGGAATGATTGACGGTGTTCGTATCGACCACAACGTCGGCGATCTTCGCCAGCGGATTGATGCCGGTATTGGTGATGAGGATCAGCGGGATATTGCGCTGATGGCACAGCTCTCCGACCTTGATCGTTTTGAGTGTGCATGGATAGACGGAAAACGCCAGCAGCACATCGTCCGGGGTCATGTGGCCGAAAACGCGGTCATAGAGAAATTCTCCCTGATCGCTGAGCTGACGAACGTGCGGATAAAAGCGGTCGACAAGATATTCAAAGTAAAGCGCCAGGACCTTGCTCGACCGCATCCCCAGCGTGTAGATGCTTTTCGCCTTGAGTAAAAGCTGCACGGCGCGCTCGAACTGTTCGACGTTCGCCGGTGAGCAAAGATTTTCCAGCACGCGAACGCCGTCGGCCGCGACGCTGCGGAAAGTGTCCGAGCTTTCCGTTTGGGAATTTGCGACAAAGCTCTGCTTCAGTGTTTGGTACGGCGCTGCGTTTTTCATCAGCATGGCGTTGATCAGATCGCGCTTGAACGCGGAAAAGCTGTCGTAGCCCATTATTTGAACGAAGCGCATAACGGTGGTCGTGCCGACACCGGCGCTTTTGGCCAGCTCGGCGACGGTCATCACGCCTGCCTTCTCGTAATTCAGGATAAGATAATTGCAAAGGGCGCGCTGCTTCTTGGGAAGAAGTTCCTTTGCGCGCATGATCTCCTCAAGAATATCACCCTTCATAAAATGCTTGTTCCCCTTCGGTCGATAGGATGCGTAATACGGTATGACCATTATACACCTTTTTTCAGCGCGGTCAATCAAAAGTGTAAAAAATGTCATTTCATTCTTTTTCATTGAAAACAGATGCAAGTTGCTGAAATTTGGTGTCAGATACATTAAATTGTTATTGAATAGATAAAAACGGAATATATTCCTATGTTTAATTGGTTGAATTTATTCTTTTTTGATAAATTATGGTTGAAAAGTTCTTTTTCTTGCTGTATGGTAGGGGCCAGAACGGAAAGCAAATTTCCGACAAACAGAACAAAATCTGATACAGACAAGGAGAGATCTATTATGAAATCCAGAGAAGTCGTTTTTTACAGTGAGGGCGCCAAGCTGGTCGGCACCATCTATCTGCCCGATGATTACAAGGCCGGCGAAAAGAGACCCGCGGTCCTCTGCAACTCCGGCTGGACCGGCGTCAACAAGTGCTATCCGGCGCTCTACGCCCGTGCGCTGACCAAGTACGGCTTTGTCTGCATGGGCTTCGACTACCGCGGCTTCAAGCCCAGCGAGGGCATCCGTCCCGATCTGCCGAAGTACACCACGCTTGAGCAGGAGGTCGACGATATCAACAACGCCTTCACCTTCATGCAGGTGCAGCCCGAGATCGATCCCGATCGCTGCGGTCTGCTCGGCTGGGGCGTCGGCGGTGCGGTCTGCGTGACAGTCGCCGCACGCGACAAGGAGGTCAAGGCTGTTGCCACACTCAATTCCTTTGTCAACGGCGAGCGCTGGATGCGCATGGGCATGGGCAACGACGCCTTCGGCAAATCCGTCAAGCGTTTGCGTGAGGACCGCATCAAGCGCATCACGACCGGCGATCCCGTCCTGCGCCACCCCTATACGGACTATCCCAACATCACCGAGAGCGGCGATTTCTACACCGACCACGTTCTCAAGGAGATCAACGGCGGCATCTCCAGCAGCGTGAATGACGATAACGGTGAAGAGTTCCCCACCCCGATGTCCACTGTCATCGGCGAGAGCTTCATCCGCTTCAACATCGAGGATCTGCTGCCCCGCATCGCTCCGCGCGCGGTCTTCGTCGGCCACGGCTACTACAACGAGCTGCACCACCGCATGGAGGCCGAGGAGGCGTACCGTCTCGCCAACGAGCCTAAGCAGCTCTACTACGTCGATGGCAAGCACAATGAGTGGATGTTCGACGACGACCCGAAGTTCCAGGCACTCGCCAAGGCGCTCTCCGAATTCTTTAATCAGTATCTGATCCCCACCAAGTTCGGCCTGCAGTAAAAGCGGCAGTCTCCTCTTCATGCACAGCGGAGCGGTCGGACGACCGCTCCGCCTGCAGGCAAACGGCAATGACAACGAATATTCTACCAGATGAAGGAGGGCAAAATCCGTGGATTATAATGCATATTCATTTGTAATGGACTTTGCGGCGATGTCGCTTCTGCTGATCGTCGCGCAGTTCCTTCGTGCAAAGGTAAAGTTCCTTCAGCGATTCTATATCCCCGCGTCAGTTTTAGCCGGCATCATGGGATTGCTCCTCGGCCCCCAGGTATTGGGAGTGATCCAGTGGAGCGACAAGATCGGCTCCTATGCGTATCTTCTGATCTGCGTTGTGTTTGCGGGGCTGTATCTCGGCAAAACGGAAAAGGTTTCCGTTAAAACGGTATTCCGCAAGGTAGGCGATACCTTCTGCATGAATATGGGCACCGAGTTCGTGTGCTTCGGTTCCGCACTGCTGATCGGCGGCATTCTTATTTCCGTGCTGTTTCCCGATGTTTTTAATCAGATCTGTCTGCTACTGCCGTCCGGCTATTGCGGCGGCCACGGCTACGCCGCCACCATCGGCGCGGCCTTGAACAACCTGCTCGGCCGCGAGGATTGTGTCCAAATCGGTCAGACCTTTGCAACGCTCGGCCTGCTGACCGGATTGTTCGGCGGCATCGCCTGCATCAACTGGGCCGCGCGTCATGGCGCAACACGTCTTGTCAAGGAAGCAAGCGTTCTTCCCGAAGATTGCCTGACCGGTATCATTCCGCCGGAAAAGCAAGGCTCCATGGGCAAAGAGACGATCAATCCGATGTCGATGGACCCGCTTGCGTGGCACATGGCGCTCACGTTGCTGGCATTCTTTATCGGCTACAAATTTTATTACTGGTACAAGCAGTACCTTCCCAACATCGAGCTTCCCATGATGTGCCTGACCATGATCGCGGGCGTCATCATTCAGACCGTTCTCAACCACACAAAGTTCCGCGACAGCGTGGATAAGCACGTGGAGGACCGCATCGGCAGTATGGCGACGGATTATCTCGTCGGCTTCGGCGTGGCGTCGATCTCCATTACGGTGATCAAGTCCTTCATCGGCCCTATTGCCGTCCTCTGCGTTCTCGGCACAATTTGGCCGCTGTTCATGGTCTTCTGGCTCGGTCGCAGGTTGTATCACAACTTCTGGTTTGAACGCTCCATCTTTATTTTCGGCTGGTGCACCGGCGTCGTTGCCATCGGCGTGACGCTGCTGCGCATCTGCGATCCCGAAATGAAGAGCGGTACGCTTGACGATTACGGCACAGCCTATACCGTGATCTCGGTCATCGAGGTGTTTCTTGTCGCCCTTGCGCCGCAGCTTGCCGTTTCGATGGGCTGCACGATACCCGGAGCGATCTTCCTCGCGATCGGCATCGGGCTGTTCTTTACCTGCGCAAAGGTCTATGGCGTGCATAAGGGCAAGATGAGCGATCTGCGCGAGGGTGAAGCGGAACTCATGGGCAAATAAAGCGTCTCAGGAGTGCCTGAAGCACCGTTTGACAAACATAAGCAATGCAGCAGCTCCCTGCCGCCCAATCGGGGCAACGCGGGGAGCTGTTGTGCTGCAACAGAAAGGATAGTGCTATGAAAATCAATGTCGAAGAGCTGCTGTGCGGCGCATATGATCTGCATATGCACGCCGCACCCTCGCCGTTCCACCGGCTGATGGATGACTATGCGCTTTTGGGCGCGGCCGACGCCGCAGGCATGGCGGGCATCCTGCTCAAAAGCCATTACGAATCCACCGCCGCACGGGCGGCGCTCGTAAACGCTCATACGCAAGCCACAGCGAGGGCCTACGGCGCAATCGCGCTCAACCAGCCGGTCGGCGGATTGAATCCCTACGCCGTGTACAACGCGCTCGAGCGCGACGCGAAGATCATTTTCATGCCGACGCGCGACGCGGCCAATTCACTCGAATCCGGCGATATGCCCGGCGATTTCTTCTCCCGTCCGGGTATCACCATTCTGGACAGCGGCGGGAAACTCAAACATGAGGTCTACGAGATCATGGATGCGGTGAAAGCGCACGGCGCGGTGCTGGCAACAGGCCATATTTACACGCGCGAGAGCATTCTCCTGTGTCGTGAGGGCCACGCACGCGGCGTAAAAATGGTGCTGACGCATCCGGAGTTCTCGCGTACAAAAATCGACGCCGCCACGCAGAAGGAGCTCGCGGACCTCGGTGTGCTGATCGAAAAGTGCTGGTACAACATTGCCGAGGGCGAGGTAACAGCAGAAGAAATGGCCTCACACATCAGAGCTGTCGGCGCGGAGCGATGCTTTATGACGACCGACCGAGGGCAGTGCGGGCGTGAAGCGCCGGTTGAAGGGATGAAGCGTTTTATCTCCGCAATGCTCAACGCCGGATTGCGCGGGGACGAGGTCTTTGCCATGACGCATACTGTTCCCGAGAAAGTGCTCGAAGCGTAGAACGATACGAGGAAACTCATTTTATCCTGCTTTCATTTGCAGGCAATAGTAAGCAATAGCGGAGAAGCCTAAGGCTTCCCCGCTCAGTCTGTCGAAAAAGTCCGGCTGGAGCTGGGCTTTTTCTGATAGATAT
>CAVKBJ010000136.1:0-3096 GCA_963654505.1 Lachnospiraceae bacterium | reverse complement strand
GGCCGTACTGTTCAAGATATTTTTCGTCGACGTGCGCAGCCGCCGCGATCTCGGTAATCGGCTTCATGACGCACTGCTGTGCGATCTCAATATCTGTCATCATGGGCTGGTTCCTCCTTTTCTCTCTTGCGTGGGTAGGGATCGTAATACCGTCCGCTCAGCGGAAATACCGTACAGCGGAGGCGAACATCTTCATGTCATACTCCCCCGGCACATTCTTATACAGACCCGCACCCGTTCTCTCGGCGTGACCCATCTTGCCGAACACGCGCCCGTCAGGAGAGGTGATTCCTTCCACTGCAAAAAGCGAGCCGTTCGGGTTAAAGTGTATATCATCGGTGGTCCTGCCGTCAAGATCGACATACTGTGTGGCGATCTGACCGTTTGCGGCGAGTTGACGGATAAGCGCCTCGTCAGCGAGGAAACGGCCCTCGCCGTGGGAGATGGGGACGCTGTAGACGTCGCCGACCTGCGTCGCCGCGAGCCACGGGGAGCGGTTCGAGGCCACGCGCACACGCACGATGCGGGACTGGTGGCGTGCAATGGTGTTGAACGTCAGCGTCGGGCAGGCGGCATCGGTATCGATGATGCGGCCATAGGGCACAAGGCCCAGCTTGATGAGCGCCTGAAAACCGTTGCAGATGCCGCACATCAGGCCATCACGCCGCTCAAGCAGCGCCGTGACCTCTTCCTTCACCGCGGCGTTGCGGAAGAAGGCGGTGATGAACTTGCCGGAGCCGTCCGGCTCGTCGCCGCCGGAGAAACCGCCGGGGATAAAGACCATCTGCGCATCCCGCAGCGCCTGCGCGAAGTGCTCCACGCTGCGGGCGATGCCGTCTGCGGTGCGGTTGTTGAGCACGATGATCTGCGCTTCGGCGCCTGCGTCGGTCATGGCGCGTGCGCTGTCGTATTCGCAGTTCGTGCCGGGGAAGACAGGGATCAGCACACGCGGGCGCGCCGTCTTGACTGCGGGTGCTCTGCGCTCTGTCTCCGGAGCGCTGAACGTTTCCATAGGGATCTTTTCCGCGGGTGCCTGCGTCGGGTAAACGCTCTCAAGCCGCTTCTCATAAAGTGTGAACAGCTCGCCGCAGGCAACGCTCTCCGCGCCGCGGGAGAAAGAGCCGTCATCTGTCACGCAGCCCAGGAGCGTCCCCTCTTCCACCTCGGGAAGCACCTCCAGTACGAACGCGCCGTACCGGTATCCAAAGAGCGTTTCCAGCGGGAGAGATTCCTCGAAACGGCAGCCGAAGCCGTTGCCGATGCACATCTTCAGCACGGCCTCCGCCGCACCGCCGAAGCCCGGCGTATACGCCGCCACGGCCTTGCCGGAGGAGAGCAGCGCGTGTACTTTTTCATACACCGCAAGCAGAGATCCCGTCTCGGGCAGGCCGTCCGCGCCGTAAACCGGAGTGAGGAGCACCAGCTTGTCGCCTGCGTGCTTGCACTCGTTGGAAACAATTGCGCCGGTCTTCTCCGTTGTCACGGCGAAGGACACAAGCGTCGGGGGAACGTCCATCTGCTCAAACGAGCCGCTCATGGAGTCCTTGCCGCCCACAGCACCGATGCCGAGCGCCATCTGCGCGGCAAACGCGCCCAGCAGCGCCGCAAGGGGCTTGCCCCAGCGGGCGGGCTCGCGCCGCAGCCGCTCAAAATACTCCTGGAACGTCAGGTAGACATCCTCAAACGCCGCGCCGGTGGCAATGAGCTTGCTCACGCTCTCGACCACGGCAAGATAGGCCCCGCGGTAGGGATCCTTCTCGGAGATATAGGGATTATATCCCCAGGACATGAGCGAGCAGTCATCCGTGTGACCGCGCTCAAGGGAGATTTTTTGCACCATCGCCTGCACGGGCGTGCGCTGGCCGCGTCCGCCGAAGGGCATGAGCACCGTGCCCGCGCCGATGGTGGAGTCGAACCGCTCGGAAAGGCCCTGCCGTGAGCAGACGTTCAGATCCTGCGCCAGATCGCGCAGGCCGCCGCAGAAATCCGCAGGGATGGATTTATCGAAAGCCTGCGGCTTTTCGACAAGGACATCGATATGCTTTTCCGCGCCATTGGAGTTGAGGAAGGCGCGGCTGACATCCACGATCGTATTGCCGTTCCAGTGCATGACAAGGCGCGGATTCTCTGTCACATGCGCGACGATCGTTGCCTCAAGGTTTTCACCGTCGGCGATGGCGAGGAAGCGCTCAGCGTCCTCCGCCGCGACCACAACGGCCATGCGCTCCTGTGATTCGCTGATTGCGAGCTCCGTGCCGTCGAGGCCCTCATACTTCTTCGGCACTGCGTTGAGGTCGATGTCCAGCCCGTCGGCCAGTTCACCGATGGCAACGGACACACCGCCCGCACCGAAGTCGTTGCAGCGCTTGATCATGCGGCAGGCCTCGGCGCTGCGGAATAGGCGCTGGAGCTTGCGCTCCTCGGGCGCGTTGCCCTTCTGCACCTCTGCGCCGCAGCTTTCGAGCGACTGCACCGTGTGCGACTTGGAGGAGCCCGTTGCGCCGCCGCAGCCGTCGCGGCCTGTGCGCCCGCCGAGCAAAATCACGACGTCGCCGCTCTGCGGCCGCTCACGGCGAACGTTGGCCGCCGGAGCTGCGGCAATGACCGCGCCGATCTCCATGCGTTTGGCCGCATATCCGGGGTGATAGAGCTCATCGACGATGCCGGTGGCAAGGCCGATCTGGTTGCCGTAGGAAGCGTAACCTGCTGCGGCGGTCTGGCAGATCGTCCGCTGGGGGAGCTTGCCGGGAAGTGTTTCGCTCACAGGCTGCAGGGGGCTGGCCGCACCCGTCAGGCGCATCGCACCGTAGACATACGAGCGGCCGGAGAGCGGGTCACGGATCGCGCCGCCGATACAGGTCGCCGCACCGCCGAAGGGTTCGATCTCCGTGGGGTGATTGTGCGTTTCATTCTTGAACAGCAGCAGCCACGGCTCGGTCTTTCCATCGACTTCGACAGTGATCTTCACTGTGCAGGCGTTGATCTCCTCGGACTCATCGAGCTTGTCGAGCTTGCCGATCCTGCGCAGGTATTTCACCGCAAGCGTCGCCACGTCCATGAGGTTCACAGGTTTCGTACGGCCAAGCTGTTCGCGGG
>CAVKBJ010000135.1:0-2635 GCA_963654505.1 Lachnospiraceae bacterium | reverse complement strand
TAGCTCTGCTATCCCTGCCGCCCTTATCCGGGCTGACTTTCGCAATTACCTAAAAAGATATGTATAAAAAACGAGACTCATGTGCGGCAAAATGCTGCACATGAGTCTCGTTGTCTCTGCCCGACCAGACGGAACGGTTTGCAAGAGAGATGGAGAAAATTCAAAAATTATTGCTTGCAGGAACGGAGCTTACTTCTGCTTATCGCAGACCCAGGACTTTTTTGCGATGTAGCGCAGCCAATATCATCAGCGTCGTCCCGATCAGTTTTCGGCAAGGTCACCGATGATCTCTGTCTCGCTGAACAGCGCCGTGGTACCGCCGGTGTGGAAAAAGACCACGTTGCTGCCCTTGGGCACACGGCCGCTGCGAATATATTCGAGCATACCGTGGAAGCCCTTGCCCGAGTACACCGGGTCAGAGAACAAGCCCTCGCTGCGCGCCAGATAGCGGATATCCGCGTTCGCCGCGCTATTGGGCATCTCGTAACCGGGCGCGAAGTAGTTGGGGTCGCAGATGAAATCGTCCTCTTTGACACGCTCGGATGCACCGAGACGCTCCAACGCGCCGTTTGCAAGCGCAGTGATGTGCGTGGGGTATCCCGCGGGATCTTTCGGGCTGACCTGAATACCGATGAGCTTTACGCTGCTGCCGAGCAGCGCGCGGCCCGCGCTCAGACCCGCCAGCGTACCGCCCGTTCCGGTGCTGGTGAACACATAGTCCGGCGTTACGCCGAGTACGCCGAGTTGGGACATCGTCTCGGTAAAAGCGTCGGCATAGCCGACTACGCCGACGGGTGTGGAGCCGCCGGAGGGCATATCGCAGACCTTGTGGCCGGCGGTCTCCAACTCTGCGATGCGGGCGTCTACATGCGCACGGCAGCGGACGAAAGTATCTGCCATCAGCTCGCCGGGAAGCGTCGGCAGAATGTGCAGCTCGGCACCGAGAATTGTGTCCAACAGGAGGTTGGCGCGGATATCGTCCGGCTTCGGCTCGACCAATGCCGCGAGATAAAGGATCGGTTCCATGCCGCACTTGCGCGCAGCAGTCGCCGTCTGCATGGCGTGGTTGGACTGCGTTGCGCCGTAGGTAATAACGGTATCGCAGCCGTTTGACTTTGCTTCACCCAACAGGTATTCCAGTTTGCGCATCTTGTTGCCGCCGAAGAGCGTCATGCCGGAGAAATCCTCGCGCTTGATGTAGACGTTGACGTCCATGTCCGCGCTTATCTTTTCCAGCTTATAGATCGGCGTGGGGAAGAAACCGAGCTTTACCTTGGGTTGGGCGCGAAACAGCGCCTGTGCCTGTTCGATCGTTTTCATAGTAGAGACTTCCTTTCTTTTTATATCACCGGCCCCAAACAGAAAATATCCATGGAGCCGAAGTAGGACAGTGCTTCATTTTTTGTCATCTCACCGGACAAAACCCGCAGAAGCCGTGCAAACGCCTGCTCGCCGACCTGTTCGATAGAGCTTTCGCCGGTGATGATCGTGCCGGCGTTCATGTCCATGTCGTGCTGCATACGCGCGTAGGTATTCGGGTTGCCGCAGATCTTGATCACCGGCATGGAGGGGAAGCCTTGCGGGGCGCCGCGGCCGGTGGAGAACATCATCGCCTGTGCGCCGGTTGCCGCCATGCCGGTCAGGATCTCGGGCTCACGGCCCGGGGCGTCCTTGATCCACAGACCCTTCTGTGTAGTGATGGTGTCAGGGTATTCCAGAACACCCTGAATGGGGCGGTGGCCGGACTTGACGATGGCGCCAAGGCTCTTTTCCTCGATAGAGGAAAGACCGCCGGCAATGTTGCCGGGGGTCGGCTGACCTCCGCGCATATCTTCGCCGAGGGACTTCGCGCGCTTTTCCATACGGTCTACGATCTCATAGATCTTTTTTCCAATGGGACCGTTCTCGCCGCCGACGGCGCGGCGGGCGAGGATGTGCTCGCCGCCGAGAAATTCCGTCGTTTCGCCGAACACCACCGTCGCGCCCAAATCGACCAGCTTGTCGGAAACATAACCGATCACGCAGTTGGACGCCATACCGGAGGTGGTATCCGACGCACCGCACTTGATTGCCATGATGATTTCGGAGACGTCGACCGTCTCGCGCTGAAGCCCGGAAATACGCAACACAAGGCTCTGCGCCGCATCGATGCCTGCCTGGATCGCGCGTGAGGTGCCGCCAAGCTCCTGAATATGAATGATCTCCACAGGTTTCCCCGATTCCCTGATCTCCTGATACATACGCTCATGATCGGTGCCCTCACAGCCGAGACTGACGATCAGAACGGCAGCCACGTTGGAGCTTTTCCCCAAATTGATGAGCGTATCCGTTACGCGCCTGAGATCGAGTGGGAGTTGGCAGCAACCCTGATGGTGGAAGTATCCGATGGTTCCCTGCACCTGACGGCAGACGGCCTGCGCAACGTCATTGGCGCAGATCACACTGGGGATGACCGCTACGAGATTGCGTGAGCCGACCCGTCCATCCGGTCGGCGGTAGCCGTAAAATATATTCTGCAATGCTCGTCCCTCCTTACAGATCGCCGCGCCCACGCAGCGCTTTCATATTGTGAACGTGTACATATGCCGATATATGTGAGCCATTAAGTTCTGTCAGCTTTGTTATACCGGCATTC
>CAVKBJ010000134.1:0-4618 GCA_963654505.1 Lachnospiraceae bacterium | reverse complement strand
GGAGGAGTTCGCCGCCATGTTAAAAAAAATCGCAACAAAATAAAAAGCAGCCGGTCGGCTGCTTTTTTGCTTCAGTAAACGCTGTCGAGATACTCCACCACGTCGGCCACCGCGCCGCAGCTGCAATGCGACACGATGCGCGCACCGGAATTGAGCACCTCGGGAATGGCGTTCGCGGGGGCGAAAGCCACGGCGCTGACCGCGAGCATCGGCAGGTCGTTGTTGTGGTCGCCGATGCAGTAGATGTCCCCGCGTGCAACGCCGAGCAGATCGGCCAAACGCAGGATCATGCCGCCCTTGGTCGCGCCGGCAGCGGTCAGCTCAAGCAGATGCTCGTTGGAATAGATCAGCTCATACTCCCCGCCCCACGGGCGTGAGAGGATAAAGGCGCGCAGATCCTCGAGCAGCGGCAGATCCTCCTCAAAGAGCACCTTGATGATGGGCATATCAATGTCGGTGAAGCGCTCCGCCACCTCGACCGGCGCGCGGGTGAGGTGCTCGTGGCTGCGGATATACCGATTGGGATGCATCGCGTGGATGCGGCGGTCGTCGTGGTAGACCTCAAAGGCGATCCTCGTGAACCGCGCGAGCACCTCGGCCATGTGGTCGTAGATGGCCCTGTCGAGAAATGCGGTGTAGAGGTATTCGTTCGTGCGGAAGTCGTAGATCGCCGCGCCGTTGGCGATCACGCACGGCGCGCTCATCGGCACGTCCCCGGCGTAGTCCGTGAACGCGGGCAGCGCGCGGCCTGTGGAAATGGCGAACAGCCCGCCGTTCCGGATGAAATAGTCCAGCGCTTCGCGGTTGCGCGGGCACATGGGCGGGATATCGGAGCCGTTTTCGAGCGCGGACTGGGTGTAGACGAGGGTATTGTCAAAGTCGCTGGCGAGCAGCACATGGTCGAATTTCTGCATGGGGGAGTCCTTCCTTGGCTTATTCCGCGCCCGGCGTCGAAGGCGGCGTTCCGTCGCCGTTCCCGCCGCGTCCGCCCCGGCGTCCGCGACCGCCGCGGTAGTGCCTGCGGCGCGCTCTCTTTTCGCCCTCGCCGCCATCAGCGGGATTCTTTTCGGGCGCGGGCGTGGGAGCCTTCTTCCCGGCCTCTCTGCGTTCGACCGGCCTGCGGCGCTCGCCGCCCTTGCCGATGTCTGCCGCCGCGCCCTTTTCCGGCCGCTTCCCTCTGCCCTCGCCGAAAGCCTCCGGCTTTGCCTCGGCGCGGTTCTCACTGCGCCCACGCCCGCCGCGGCGGGCGCGGCTGCCCCTGCGGCGATTTTCGCGCTTTTCACCGTCCTCGCCGTACTCGGACAGCGGAGAATGGGGCGCGTCGCTCTGCGCGGAAATCTCCGGTATGCGGAGCGTGGGCGAGGGAGTGATAGCCAGTCCGCTCTCCGCGTCCCGATCCGCGAAGCGCGCGGGGCGCTCGGCGGGGATCTCGATACCCTCGCGCGAGCCCTTGCCGCTGCGCAGCACGCGGATCTCGCAGTTATGATAGGTCCTTGCGCCCTCACTCAAATCGTCCAGCCGGACGCTGACCGTCTCGCGCACGAGGTTCACGGCGCTGACGTTGCCCGGACCGTCGGGCGTGAGGACGAAGGAATCGTTCTTCGGCATCCGTTTGACGGCGTCCTCATAGGCGGGCTGCTCGTACTTCAGGCAGCACATCAAACGCCCGCAGGCGCCGGAAATTTTCGTGGGGTTCAGGCTGAGGTTCTGCGTCTTGGCCATCTTGATGGACACGGGCACGAAATCGTCAAGGAACTGCGCGCAGCAGAACGGCCTGCCGCAGATGCCGAGCCCGCCGAGCATCTTCGCCTCGTCGCGCACGCCAATCTGGCGCAGCTCGATGCGGGTGCGGAACACGCTCGCGAGGTCGCGCACCAGCTCACGGAAGTCCACGCGCCCCTCGGAGGTGAAGAAAAACACGATCTTGTTGCCGTCGAAGGCGCACTCCACGCGCACGAGCTTCATGTCCAGCCCGCGCTCGGCGATCTTCTTCTGGCAGACGCTGAAGGCGTCCTTCTCGCGCTGGCGGTTATACTCCATCGTGCGGCGGTCGTTCTCCGTCGCAAGGCGCACGAGCGCGCGCAAAGGACGGACGACCGCGCTCTCGTCCACCTCATGGTTGCCGGTCAGGCACTGGGCGTATTCCGTACCCTGCGCCGTCTCGACGATGACGAATTGACCCGCCTCCACAGCGATGCCGTGCGGGTCGAAATAATACTCCTTGCAGCCGCCGCGAAAGCGGACGCCGATCACTTCGATCAAAAGATCTCCTCCAATTCAACGGCGAGGCCGCCGAGCAGCGGGCCGACGCCGACGTTATATTCGCAATGGTCACGATAGGTTTTCAGCAGCTCTATTGTGCTGAGAATCTGCGCTCTTGTCAAGCGGGAAGTGAGCACGGCGCGCAGCGTCGCCTCATCGCGCGGTTCATCGGGGGGCGCACCGCAGAGCGCGCAGAGCGCGTCGGCAAGGATCACGCGCGCGCCCTCGAAAAGCGCGGCAAGCTCCTCGCGGCCGAGCTTCTCCGTCTCCAGCCGCAGCAGGAAGGTGGAGCGTTCGGCTCCGCGCCCCTCCGCGATCAGCCGCAGCAGCTCGCGCGTGCGCTCATCGTCCTCGCTGGCCGTTCCCGCCGGCGGGAGCTTGCACTCCACGCAGCGCGAGCGGATGGTGGGAAGCAGCACACTCGGATTTTCCGCGCAGAAAAGGAACGCCGCGTAGGACGGCCCCTCCTCCACGGTCTTGAGCAGGATGTTCTGCCCCTTTTCGTTCAGCCGCGTACAGTCGGGGAAAATGTAGACCTTGCACGCGCCCTCGTTCGGGCGGATGAAGGCGTCCGTCCGCGCGGCGCGGATCACCTCCGCGCTCAGCTCGGCGTGCTCGTCGTCGCGCACGGTGACGACGTCGGGGTGGATGTCCGCGAGCACCTTGCGGCAGTGTGCGCAGGCGAGACAGGGCTTGTCCGCGCCCGTACACTCCAGCGCGGCGGCGGCGTAGTGCGCCGCCGCGTTCAGATTGCCGGCTCCCGAGAGAATGAGTGCGTGGCTGAGCGCGCCGCGGCTCGCGGCGGCACGGAGACGCGCGGCCGTATTCGTTTTTGCAAAGGCCGACAGCTCCATACGCCCTCCCGCTCATAACATTACATGATACAGTATAACGCAAAAGAGCGCGGAGTGCAAGAAAAGTTACAGCTTGACGGAAAAGAAAATATGTGGTATCCTCTCATCGTTCACCGCCGGGTGAACGAATGCGTTTTGCAGAGCATCGTCAGGCCATAGCAGATGCGCTGCGGGGCGCTCTTTTTTTATGCTGAAAGAAAACGGAGGAAAAACAATGGCATGGGTATATCTTTTTCTGGCCGGTGGGCTGGAGGTCTTTTGGGCGACCTTTCTCAAGTTCTCGGAGGGCTTTACGCGGATGGGCTATTCGGTGCTGACCGTCGCAGGGATGCTCGCGAGCTTCGGCCTGCTCTCACAGGCGATGAAAACACTGCCGCTCGGCACAGCCTACGCGGTCTGGACGGGCATCGGCGCGCTCGGTTCGCTGATCGTCGGCGTCGCGGTGTTCCGCGAACCCGCCACCGTGCCGCGGCTGCTGTTTGCCGCGCTGCTGCTCGCGGGCATCGTGGGCCTGAAGGCGACAGTGTCCTGACGGGGCACTCAAAGAGAAAATCTATAAACATTTTTTGAATTTTTCGGTGGAATTTGTTGCAAGTTTGGAAAATTGTGTCTATAATAAAAAAGCTTATGGACTATTGGGCTTGATTTCAATAGATACTTTAATTTATGGAGGAAAGTTATGAGCAAAAAGTATTGCTACCTGTTTACCGAGGGCAACGCCAATATGCGCGAGCTGCTCGGCGGCAAGGGCGCGAACCTCGCGGAGATGACCAACATCGGTCTCCCCGTTCCGCAGGGCTTCACCATCACCACAGAGGCCTGCACCCAGTATTATGAGGACGGCCGCCAGATCAACGCCGAGATCTTCGCCGAGATCATGGAGTACGTGGAAAAGATGGAGAAGATCACCGGCAAGAAGTTCGGCGACCTCCACAATCCTCTGCTTGTCTCCGTCCGTTCCGGTGCGCGCGCGTCCATGCCCGGCATGATGGACACCATTCTGAACCTCGGCCTTAATGAGGACGTGGTCAACGTCATCGCCGAGAAGTCCAACAACCCCCGCTGGGCATGGGACTGCTACCGCCGCTTTATCCAGATGTATTCCGACGTCGTTATGGAGGTCGGCAAGAAGTACTTCGAGCAGCTCATCGACCAGATGAAAGCGAAGAAGGGCGTCACACTCGACGTCGAGCTGACCGCCGGGGATCTCAAGGAGCTGGCCGGCCAGTTCAAGGCCGAGTACAAGGCCAAGATCGGCGAGGAATTCCCCGCCGACCCGAAGGAGCAGCTCATGGGCGCCATCAAGGCCGTTTTCCGCTCTTGGGACAATCCCCGCGCCAACGTCTATCGCCGCGATAACGATATTCCCTATTCTTGGGGAACCGCTGTCAACGTGCAGTCTATGGCCTTCGGCAACATGGGCGACGACTGCGGCACCGGCGTCGCGTTCACCCGCAACCCCGCCACCGGCGAGAAGAAGCTCATGGGCGAGTTCCTGACCA
>CAVKBJ010000133.1:0-25178 GCA_963654505.1 Lachnospiraceae bacterium | reverse complement strand
CTCAGGTGACGAACTGGGTGAAGCTTAAGTTTGCTGCCATGAACTTGAAAAAATTGGCCACATGGAAATGGAGGGATCTGTTGTCCTCGTTTCGCTTTGCTGTTTTTTCGCTCATATATGTTCGAGACCCAGTCTGCTCCTGAGTGCAGACCGGGTTCCTCGACAGACTGACGGGCCTTGCTCTTAGGAGCAAGGCCCGTTTTCTTATCCTTTATTCCGCTCAGAAGCTCAGCTCGTCCACCGTGGGGAGCAGCTCGGCAAGCCGCTGTTTGTAATATTCCGCCGCCTGTTCGCGGTTCGGCTCGTCGCGGCGGAGCGTGCGGCGCAGCAGACGCATATAGCCGACGATACGCGCCTTGTTCTCCACCTCATTGAGTCTCGCCACGTCCTCCGTGCCGAGGTACATGGCCAGCGACCTGCGCCAAAAGCTCGCCGCCAGCGCAGGAGGCAGGCCGAGGAACTTTTCCACTCCCATGCGGTCAATCTCCGAAAAGCCGACAAAAGCGTTGTACATGGAGCCAAGCTCGAAGATCGGATGCCCTGTGCAGAGCGTGTCCATGTCGATGAGCAGCGCCTCGCCGTCGCGCACCATGATGTTGTTGGTGTGATAGTCGCCGTGGAGCATGGTATGCCGTTCGGGAACGGCCTCCACCATTCGGTACAGCTTTTCGCCCAGCTCCGCCGGCAGCTGCTCCCGGTCGAAAGCCGCCCTGTCCAGCGCTACCCGCTTCATATCGGGCATATCGCCGCCCGTCACCTCCGTGCCGTGGATCTGACGAAGCATATCCACATAGTAGCGCAGGGGCAGCTCCAAATGCTCCGAATCGTCCCGGATCAGCTTGGAGAGCGAAACGGCCTCCAGCAGCTCCATCACCGTGCCGTAGCTCTCCCCGATGCGCACGACATCGTAGGGAATCGCCGTGTTGATACCGAGCACCAGCGCCCTGCGAGCCAGCTCGCGCTCCCGCTGGATCTCGGGCAGAGCGTCGGGATTGAAGTACACCTTGACGATGGTTTCCGCGTCGTAGCGGTAGACGGCGCCGTTTGCGCCCTTGCCGATCATCTCGCAGCCGTCCACGGAAAGGCGGCGATAGGCTTTTTTCACCGTCAGCATCTCCGTAAAGCCCGTCATGTCCAAAATCTCGTAGACCTCCGGAGAGACGTTGACCATCTCAATCGACGGCTGCTCCTTGCGCAGGCGCATAAGAACGCGCAGACCGGCGCTGGAGATATACTCCAGCTCCTCCGCGTCGATCACGATGTCCGTCTCCCGCGCCGCTTCGTGCGCCGACAGGATTTTCTTTTCGACCGCCGATGCGTTGGACGCATCCACCCGTCCGTTCAGTCGGACCGTCAGCACGCCGTTGTTATTATTACAGATGACCTGTTCGCTCATGCCCTCACACCTCCGCAAATACCGTTTGTATCAGCCAATCAAACTCCTGCCATGCCGCCGTGTCGGAAAGCTCCCGAATGCTGTCGGCAATGATGCGGTAATACCACGCCTGCTGCGCCGGCTCCTTCTGGTTGAAGCGCCGCCACACGGTGGAACCCTCCTCTTTCCAGTCGCGATAGATGGCGCGCAGGTTGGCAAGCTTGTCTCCCAAATAGAGAATTTTTACGTCCCTGTCCTCCGTGCCTTGCAGGAGGCGTACCGCCTCCTCCTTGCGCACCCTCCATGTGCTCTCCGCGGGAAGCTCCTCCCGCTTGTTCTCCGTCTCGGACGCGACCAACTCCGCGACCCGTTTCCCGAAGCGCGCCTCAAGCTCATGCAGGGACACACCGGCGTCCTCCACCACGTCGTGAAGCGCCGCAGCGGCGATGACCTCCTGCCGGCTCGTCACGGAGCCGACGATGGCAGCCGCCTCCATCGGGTGCAGGATATACGGCGTTTTCTCGTCCTTGCGGCGCATCCCGTCGTGGGCCTTGACCGCGAAAAGGATCGCCTCGCTCACCAGCTCCATTTTCTCTCACCACGTTTCCTTTTCATCATACTCTCATCATCTCCGCATCAGCGCTTTTCCTGCTTCAGCCTGTTCTCCAGCGTTCGCAGGGCTCTGCGGCACAGGAACGGAGCAAGGGCATCCCTCGCCGTATAGATCGACATCTCGACGCAGTTTCCGTCCCAGTTGGCTGTGAGCAGGATCGGCGCCGCCATTCGGTACCGGAGCAGGCAGACGGACAGCCCGTGCGACTTCTCCAGCCGCACTGTCTGCCCCATTTCCTTCATGCACTCCTCCAGCCGCTTCTTCGGCGTACCCGCTGGGAGCGGACAGCTTCGTTCCTTGTGCGCGACGCCGAAAAAATGCAGCGCGCCCCAGCCTTCGGAAACGCCTTGAAAGCCGCGCAGACGCCTATGCTCCCCTGCGGCGAGCGCCGTGAGGGAGCCGTCCTCTGTTTTTTGGCACCGGCCCAGCAATATCTGCCGGATTTCCTTCGTCCGCTCGTCCATGCCTTACGCTCCCTCTCCCTGCGCGGTACACAGGCTCTCCGCCGTGCGAAGCAGCTCCTCCTGCGCAACGCCGTCCGTAAGCGCGTAGAGGACAAGGCTGCGGCCTTGGCTGTCCTTCCAGAACAATATCTGCGCCTCCTCTGTACCGCACAGGACAGCGGCCTGACCGCCCACCGTCGTCTGCTGCGCCGCGCCGGACGCGTCGCAGAGCTTGATCAGCTCCTGCACGGAATAGCTCTTTGTGACGAGCAGCTTCCAGTCCTTATCGTCCTCGCGGAGCTGAAGCTGCGCATAGTCCTTCTCCTCGCCGCCGTACCAGCTTGCGGTCTTGCAGCGCAGCACCTTGAAGTCCTCGGGAACCGTCAGCTCGCCCACAAGCGCCGTAATGTCCGCCATGCCCGGGATCTGCTCCGCGCCGACTGTGAGCGCACCTGCCTCGCAGCCGGTCACGGTAACGGTAAGATCTTCTGTCACGGACACTGTAAAGCGGAACCCATAGTCCTGCCTGAGATCGTACAGCAGCAGTTCCGTCTCGCCCGCGGCGAGCCCCGTCAGGCGATAGGTACAGCCGTCCTCGCCGTACTCCGGTGCGTCAAGGGAAAGGAGCGTACTGTCATAACCCATCACCGTCCAGTCGTAAACGCCGCCCGCGCTGTCCAAATAGATCTCGCAGGCACCGTCCTCAGCCTGATACCATGTACAGGCAGCCTTGCCCTCCTCACCGTCAGAGCCAGCGGGCGGGAACTGCGTATACTCCGCCGCGGCAACCGCAAGGCCGCCCTTCTCCGTGCCGCTGAGTGACACGCTGAGCAGAAAGCTCGTATCAAAGGGCGCGCTGTCCCGCTGACAGAGGAAGCGCACCATTCCGCTCTCGGCATCCTCGCCCGTCACGGAAAAGACCGCTTCCTCCTTCGTTCCGCCGTCCAGACGCTCGATCTGCACAGAGCCGTCCTCCGGCACTTCATACTGCCACGAGAAGCCGTCCTTCGGTACGTTCTCGATGGTCAGCCGCACGCTGCCGTCGCGCTTTTCCCGCCAACTGTAGGGGTGTGCGGAGCCTTCTCCGCCCCGCACGCTCCCGCAGGCTGTCAGCAGCACGGCGATCATGAGCGCCGCAAGTAAAATAAGCCTCTTTTTCACGCTGCACATCCTCCCTGATACGCTTTCGGGCCGGAATGACCGGCCCGAAAGTGATCGCTGTTTTTTCCTGCGGCTTTACGCCGCGCTCTCGCCCGACGAACCGCCGCTTTCAGAAGCAGACTCCGCATTTGTCGTTCCGCCGTCCAAGCTGCCGGACGCATTTTCCGCAGCCGGCGCAATATACTTCGGCTCGACCACAAATTCCATGACGGTCTCCACCGACGACACCTCGCGGCTGGATACGGTCACGCGGTAATACGTTTCCGTTCCGACGCCGGACGAATACTCGTTGACCGCGCAGAAGCGCAGCGTACCGTTCCCGCTCGTGAGCACCTCCGGTGCGTTCGAGGTAAAGCTGTCCTTGAATTTCTCCACACGGTAGGTGTAGCCCTCGTCGGAGCCTGTGACCGTAGGCGTGATGACGACCTCCTGCCCGCTTTCGACAAGCTGGCGTCTGGTCCCGCTCTCGACCTCGATCTGCTCCTGCGTGTTGGAGGAGGGCCTCGTCGTCACGGCGGACAGCTTCACCTGCACGGAGTTGTACAGCGGGATCACGCCCGAACCGCTCCAATCCTGCAAGCTGCGCTGATAGCCGATCTCCTTCTCTCCCAACCGGAGCGTCGCGCTCATATCGCTGAGCGTCAGCGTCGCGGCGTTGCCCGCCTCGTTGGTGGGACTCAGGCTGAGATAGCGGATCTCCTCCACCTCCGGGATCAGCAGCCGCAGCGTCACGGTGCTGCCAGACTGGAAGGACTCGCCGCTGCCCTCGGCATATTCGCGGATGTCGTAGACCGACAGCTCGCGGAGCACACCGTCCACCGTCCTGTAATTGAGCCGCATACCCACCGGGCCGTTGGCGTTCTCCGCCACGGCGGGAACGTCCTTTACCTCCGGCACGGTGAAGCTGAGCGTCAGCTCGCCCACGCCGCCGGTCTCGCTCGACGCGCTGCCGGTGCACGGCATAAGCCGGTCGCCCTGTCCCGTGGTGAGCGTCACGCCTTCGGCGAAGCTGAAGCTGCCTGTGCAGTAGTCCTCCCCGCTCACGGAGTCCGCTTCGTAGACCATCGCCGTCGCCGAGGCGACGCCCACGCCGCTGCGGGTGCCGTGTCCGGTCCCTCGCAGACGGATAGCCGTGATCTCCTTAACGTAGGGCTCGTTGAAGGTCAGCTCTACGACCTTGCCGGCGCGCAGCTCCGACCAGCCCTGATCCGTCAGATAGATGAACGAGGATTCGTACTCCCGACCGGAAACGTCGTTCGTCGTGGTGTAACGCAGCGCCACCGCCACGTCGTCCGTCTCCGGTGTCAGGCGCAGGCTCGACGTAGCATCCTCGAACGCCAGCGTCACGACCTGACTGAACTGCGCCTTTTCGGGTTTGGCCTCCGGCGCTCTGCTCACGCCCTTGCTGTCGGCGGCGGCGTCACAGCCGGAAAAGTCGATGTAGAAGGTGTTGATGACCACGCCGGAGCGCACTTGCTGGACCACGGCGTGATCCAGCGGCACTTCGCCCGAAGCGTTGAGATCGTTGAAATAGGCCAAAAGCTCGAGCTTGTTGAGCGTGTTGATGCCCGACGCTGACACGTCCGTTGCGTAGAACACGCTCCGCCCGCTGCTCTCGCCGTAGGTGAGCGTCTTCTCCACGCGGTTGAAGCCGCCGTACACGCGGCTATACTGTGCTCCCGCCT
The DNA here is from genome assembly GCA_963654505.1 of Lachnospiraceae bacterium. GTDB lineage: Bacteria > Bacillota > Clostridia > Oscillospirales > Oscillospiraceae > Hominicoprocola. The sequence goes on along the minus strand of CAVKBJ010000133.1, from coordinate 19,901 downwards.
GCATCGTAACGCCGCGGAGCGCCGCCGCGTCATCGGTGTCTGCTGTGTAGACGTAGATGTTCAGGCTGTCGTCCGCCGAACGCGGCAGGCGCGAGGTGACAGAGGCGATCTGTCCCTTGGCCGCGTCCGACCACTCGATCTTATTTTCCGTAAAATCAATATCGACCGCCTGCACCTGATTGATCGGCAACGTCAGACTGTACGCCTTTTCACCGGAGTTCGTGCTGCTGCACAGCCGCTGCATCTCCTCCGAATAGGTCCACTGATACTCATTCTCAGTGTTGATGATGCGCTTGCCGTCGTTCCCCACAAGGGATACGTACATACTCTCGATGTTCCATGTCGTCGCAACCTTGCTGCGCACCTCAAGCGTGACCCTCAAAAGCTGCGAGATGTCTTCTATTCCGAGGGTAAAGCGGTCGGTCTTGCCCGCGCGGAACATAAGGTTCGGATCGCTCTCCGTCCCGCCCGGCCACGTGTTCTGACCGATCGTTTCCTTCTTTCCGGTCTTTCTTTCCTGACCGGCGTAGGTATACATGGCCTCCACCAGATTGTAGGTCGCGGTCTTGCGCGCGCCGTTGCTGTCGTAGTATTCCACGACGCCGTACACCTGACCGGTGAACTGCGGCTCGACCATGTCGGTATTCGCAGACACGCTGTAGGTGCCGGTAGTGATGGCAAACTCCAGATTGACCGCGTAGGTGCTCGCTTCGATCTGGTAATTCTTCACCAGCTCGCTCTCTGACCGACCGTGGTAGCCCATGCTCGAGCTGTTGGCCGCCTCGTCCTGATAGTTGATGTCGATCCAGCCCACGTTGTTGACGCCCCACTGGCGGGACACCGCCTCGTTGGTCTGCTTCTTGACGCAGATGGACTCGATCTTGAGCTTATCGAACACATCGCTTCGATCCGTGCTGTCCTCGGGCAGGATCTTGATCGCCGTCAGCTCGCCCATGTCGCGGTTTGTGCTGATGGTGAACTGCTCCGTGTAGCCGGTGCGGAAACCGTCGGCGGCGAGCTGCTGGTTGGCCAGCACGTAGCCGCTCTTGCCATCCTCAAAAATCAGCTGGAAGTAGAACTGGTTCTTCGAGCCGCAGTCGCCGTCGGTGGTGTCGGTCACCTGATCGTCGCCCACCTCGACCGCGACGGTATAGTTACAGCGGCTCTTGGCAAAGCGTCCGAGGGTCTGCGTCGTTTCATAGCTCATGGAATAGCGGTACGCAGACCAGTCGCCCGTGTCCGTGTCTTCCTTCGTCGTGCTGTCGGAATTGAATTCCGTATCGGAGGCGTCCCCGCCGCCGTCTACTAAAATCTGCCGGTCGAGCACCAGCAGTCTCGTTCCCGTGTAGGTGCGGAAATAGCTGCGGTCCGAGGTCTGGGCTCCGTCGCTGATCGTCTCCCATGTGCCGCTCAGCGTTCCAAGCTCATCGAGCCGGTAAATCTCCATGTTCTTCATTTGCCAGTCGTCGGAGCCGCGGAGCAGGAACTGCGCGCCGGTGAACTGATCGACGTCCTTGAGCGACACCGTGAAGTACATTGAACCGCCGCCCTTTGCACCCGCGCGGTACATGAAGCCGGAGCGGACGCCCGGCCACTCTCCGTAGTAGGCGTCCACCGCGTCGGACACGTTGATCGCGCCGCTGGACTGCGTCTGTCCGTTCAGGTCGGTGTAGCTCAGCGTCATGATCAGATTGCTGCTCGTGCCGGCAAGCTCGGCGTCGTCGGTGTTGAGAATCACGAGGTAGCGCTCGGTGCTGTCCTTTGGCAGCAGTCTTGCGCCGGATTCGTATTCCTGCAACGCGATCTCAACGCCGCTGCCCCCCGCCTTGATCGGGCGGACGGTCGTACCGGAGGTGGATGGCGCGCGGTAATAGCTCACCGGTGTACCGGAGAAGGTCGCGCGCAGCATCGTGTCCTGCACGGCGAGCGAAACGTTCGACGAAGCGGGATCGTAGACCGAGAAGCCTGCGATGCTCAGCAGATCCACATCCTCTCCTGCCGTGTCGGCGGGTTTCACGACGCGATCCTCCCCACCGGAAGAAGCGTCGGACTGTGCCGTACTCAGCTTGATCCCCGTTGCGGCCACAGCCGCGTCCGTGCCGTAGATCAGCCGCACGGAAACGAACGCCGCGAGATCCGGCAGCGTTGCCGCAAGCGCCAGCGTTTCGCCGTCCTGCGCGATGCCAGAAAGATACTCGTTCGCGCTCACGCCCTTTTCCAGCGCGTAGCCGATCACGCTCGTCGCCAGGGGAAGATACGCCTCGCGCGTTGCGCCGTAAATGTCCTGATAGCGCAGCGCCAGCGCAGCGCACTCACCGAAGTTGGAGCCGGTGAGCGTCTTTTTTGTGTAGTTGCCCAGCGCGCGGATGCCCGCGCCATAGGTGTCCGCAATGTCCATGCGCAGTATGCGCTCCGCTGTCTGCGTGGTATAGCTCTCGCTGGTCTGCGTCAGCATCGCATTGCCGCTGCCGTCCGAAGTAATACGGAACATACGGTCGCTGGTCCAGTTGAAGGTCTTCGACTGCTCCATCTTCGCGATCAGCGTACCGTCAAAGTCCGCGTACATCCGGCCGGAGACGTAGCCGTACATCTCCATGCCGCGCACGGCGGAAACCTGATAAACGCGCATCGCCTGACAGGCCCAGGTGCCGTTGGTCTGGTTCCCGTTCCCCGTCACCTGATCGCACATCAGAATTTCGATGCTCTGAATGCTCTTTACCTTTTTAAGCGGCTGGAAAAAGAAGGTATCCGTCGCGTATGGCTGAAACGCGCTCTCCTCGCGCGTGACGGAAACGCCCAGCTCCTCCATGATCGACTGGCGGAGCTTCATCGTTCGGACGGCGGTGTCTGATCCTGTTGTGCCCTGCTGCTCGGCCCAGTCCATCGAGTCCTTCAAGGCATTCTCACCGGGAAAAATGCGGTGGCTGCGAACGTAGCCGTCCTCGTCCTCGTAGTTGATCTTGAAGTACAAAATTTCGTCGGCAAGGCTCCCCGTCACGCTCACCGTGCCGGTGCTCACCTGCAAGGCGTAGGTATTGTCGTCCAAGCCGCTGTCAAGGTCGCCGTAGGCGGCCTCCGCTTTCTGCGGCAGCGCGGCTCCGCCGGGCAGCAGCACCGCCGACAGCAGAAAAGCGATCAAACGGACTGCTCTGCGCGTCGGAATGCTCCGCAGCTCTTTTCTTTTGTTGTCATTTGCTCCACGCATCATGCATCCTCCGTCCGTCTGACCGGTATGCTTCGCCTGTTTATTTGATGGTCAAAAGTCCCGCGAAGCCGGTCATCTCAAAAACCTCCATGACCATCTCGCGCACGTTGGTCAGCATCAGACTGCCGTGCTTCTTCACCATAGCCATATAAAGGCGCTTGATGACGCGCAGACCGGCGCTGGAAACGTACTCCACGCCCGCCATGTTCAGCACGAGCGCGTCAAAGCGTTCCGCCGTCTGCAGAAAGATCTCCTCCGCCTCGGGGGCAGTCACGGTGTCAAGGCGGCCTTCAAGCACCAGCTCGCCCTCCGTGCCGCGGTTGATGAGTTTAATGTTCATCTTTTTGCTCCTTTCCGTCAGCGCTTGCCGCGCTGCTTGCGGTTATACTCGATCAGATCGTCCAGTGTAATGTCAATGACCGTTTCATCGAACATCTCCATCGTCTCAATGGGCGACGGCAGCTCGATGTCGCCAAGATTGGCCTGTAGGAACGCCACAATATCCATATTGCCGTCCAGCTCGGGTATACCCTCGTCTTCCGGCTCCGGCTCGGCCTCGGGTACGGATACAGCCTCGGGTGCGCTCTTGCTCTCAGATTTCGGTTCGGGCTGCTTCACCGGCGCCGGCTTCTCGATCGGCTCGGGCAGCGGTTCCGCAGAGGGTTCCCGAACAGGCTCGGGTGTGATCTCCGCAGCCGGCGTGAACGCAGACTGCTCAATCGGCTCGGGTGCTGTTTCTGTGACCGGTGTAGACACCGCTTCAACGGCAGGCGCGGGCTTCGTTTCTACAGTCGGCTTGGGCGCGGGAGCCTCAGCCGCCTGCAGGGGCGGCACGGCCTTCAGGCGGGCCTCAACGGTGGAGTCCACGCTTCTTTGTATCTCACGCAGCAGCGCGTCGTAGCTGAAGCGGCTGAGCAACTCGGTCAGCGCCGCCGATCCCTCGCCCGCGGACGCGGGCTGTGCCGCCGGTACGGGCGCCGCGGCAGGCTGAGAGAGGAAAGCCGCAGCATCAGCCACGCCTCTCGGCGTAGCGGAGGCTGGCGCGGCCGCAGGTGTCTCCTCCTGAAAGCTGACCGCCTTGTGCGCTGGGGGCGCGCTCTCCTCATCGGTCTCGACAAAGGTCACGCTGTGGCGCGATGCAGCGGGGCGATCCTCCTCCGGTTCCTCCTCGCCCCAGCGCCTGAGCTTGCTGTCCAAATACTTCTCGCGGCTCTCACCCACGACGTTTTCCCATAGCTGCGCGCCTTTCTCACCGGTGAAATACCGGCTCTGATAGCCTCGCTCGTGGAACATGGCGGCCACGTTCTTCGGCACCTCGACGCGGAAAGTCGAGCGGCTCGTGGGACTCATAACGGTGAACGCCTGCCCGCGGGGAGCCGTGGTGATCTGCTCCTGCTCGACCTCGTTGATGCCGCCGGCCTTTTCGTACAGCCGACAGAGATCCTGAATGTCGTTGGGCGCCAGCGCGAAAATAAAGCTGTACTGGCAGGCGTTGATGATGGCGGTGGACTTGCGGGCGATCTCCTCGCTGCCGACAAAGTCCTTGATGTTCTGTGTAATAACGATCTGCATACCGTTATACTTACGGATACGCTTGGCCAACTGGAACATGAAGTCCAGCGCGACGGGAAACTTGGCATCGATGAAAACGTGCGCCTCGTCGATGACGACCACGATCTTGCGGTGCAGACCGTATTTTGTGTTGTAATCGCGGTTTTTGATGATCTCGTTGTCGATGTACTTGAGCACCAGCAGCATCTGCGCGTTGGCGATGGTACTGTTGCGGTTGGAGATTAGGCTCTGGAAGTTGAACACCGTGAAATTCTCGTCGGTGGTCACGGTGGATGGGCCGTTCCAGATGTTGGCGTTGCGCCCGCCGGTGGAGAATTTCGCCACGTAGTTCATCAGCGTGCGCAGAATGGTGCGGATATACTCGTTATCCGTCTGCTGGAACTCGGAGAGCACCGCGTCGTACAGATCGTCGAATATGGGGTAATCCTCCGGACGCAGGCGGCTGAGATCCGTCTCGCCCGTGATGCCGTGGTTCGTGTACATCCGGTCGATGAGACTGTTGAGGTACTCCATCGCATCCTTATCGCAGTCCGGCAAAATCTGACGGAAGAACTCCTCCAAAAATTGCAGGTGCGTGGCATAGCTGCCGGAGACAGTGGACTCGTCCGCCTCGTCATCGTCCAGCGCCGTGATGATGTGGAAGGGATTGAGCCGCCCGAACTGCGCGTTGCCCACGTTGATGAACTTGCCGTGCAGATTATCCGCCAGCTCGGTGTATTCGTTCTCGGGGTCGAGAATGAATATCTTGCAGTCCTCGGCGGCAAGATTGGTCAGCAGGCTCTTGGTGGCGTAGGACTTACCGGAACCGGACTTACCCACGATGACCATGTTGGAGTTGACACGCTCGCTGTCGCGGCGGAAGAAGTCGATAAAGACCGGCACGCCCTGACTGCTGCCGAGCTTGATGCCGCCCACGTCGGAAACGTGAGCGTACACCCACGGGAAGCACGCGGCGAGCGAATTGCTCGGAATACCGCGGCTCTGATGCAGCATGGGGTCGTAGCCGCTGACCTGCGAGCCGACAAAGGCCTGCATCTGGTCAAATTCCATGTTGTTGAGGCGGAAGCTGTTCTCCTGATAATAGCGGCGCACCGTCTTTTTCATGTTGGCGATCACCGTGCGGTCAGACCTCGGAGGCTGAACGATGGAGTGATCGGCGCGTGTGGCGGCAATGTCGTAGACCGTCACATATATGTTCACCTCCAGCAGCGACTCATTGTCCTGCTGGAGCGTGCTGAGCAGCTCGCCCAGCGTTTCGATATGGCCCTGTAACTCAATGCGGCGGGAGTCCACTCCGGTCGCCATATACTGCCCACGCAGCTCCTGCAGAGAGCGGTCGATGCCTCGGATGGCCTTGCCGCGCTCCATCGGGCGGCACTTGACCACGACCTTCGTTCCGGGCATGGACATGACGCCCGCGAGCCATGCGTCCCCGACTACGGTAGGATAAGTCACCATGCGCATATTGTGCGTGACGATGTGATCGACCTCCACCGTGCAGGCCTTTACGTCCACGGTCTGCGGCATGGCCCAGCGGGCGAGATCTCCCGGCGCGACACGCTCGACGTCGTGCTCGTCGAAATCAAGCTCGTTGGTGTATTTCAGGAATACCGCCAGCTCCTTGTCGTTCAGACGCTTGGGGGACATCTCCGCCGCGCGCAGCGTGGCGGCCGCCGTGTCGATCTGATTGCTTAGCTGGCGCTTGTCGCTCTCAAAGAGCACCAAATAGTAGAACGGCTCGATGACCTTATCATCAGAGCAGAGTGAGCGCACGTCGTTGATACGGTCGTACATGATCTCGACGCGGGCCTTGTACTCCAGCTCCGTGAGCATCCCGTTTTCATAGGACGACTTCAGGTCGTTCAGCCGCCCGTACTCCATCTCCAGATAGCGGTCATACATGATCGGCCGCTCGATCTTGATGATGTTCGCGGAATATTCGGCGTTGATCGTGCGCAGAACGCGGCCCAAGCCGCCCTCGATAGCGTTCGTGCGGCGGAATTTGCTGAAAAAACGGAACTCCACCGCGGGGATCTCCAGCACCGCGCCGAAGTATTTCCCACCGTACTCGATAAAGCCATTCCCGATACCGGTGAAGGCCATGATGCGCTCCATCGGTGCGCGGGCGGTTGTAGCGTCTTTCGCCTCGGCGACCCTGCGCGCGGACTCGGCGGCGTCAGCCGCCCGCTTTTCGCGGATGGTTTCCTTTTCCTCCTCCGGAGTCGACTTGCTCTTGAGCAGCTTATCCCCGCGCTTGCGCTCGGCCTTTTTCTCCTTGAGACGGGCTTTGCGCTCGGCCTTCTCCGCTTTAAGGCGGGCCTTGCGCTCTTTCTTGCTCTCGGCTGAAGGGACTTCCTCCGCATCGCCCTGCGGCTCCTTTTCCGCGCTGGGCGATGCCTGGCCGTTCTGCCGCCGTCCGTAGCGGCGGACGTAGCCGAAGTGCCGCAGGATATGAAGCAGATATGTATAGTTCGGCACGGTGTCCATTCGGGCGACCAGCCCGACGGCCACAACGCCGACGGCGAGGGCGATGGCTCCCCGCCACGGCAGGCTGGAAAGCAGCACGAGCACGACCATGACGCCGGCCACGCCGCTGACGAGAATATCCGACAGGGTGATGCCCTTGAACAGCTCGACCTGTACTTTTGTTTTGCCGGGAATCAGTCTCATGTGATGCTCACCACCTTACCTTTTGATTTGTGTGAAGCCGCTACTTTTTGTTTTTATTTACGATCTTCTGCGGCACGTTCTCCTCGCCGGCAGCCATGCGGGACAGGGGGTCTGCCCCCGCCTTCACCTTCACGGACTGGCTCGCCGTCGGCGACACAGGGGGTTCCTGCATACGCTGCTGCTGTGTCGCATTATCCCACTTCGGCGTGGGCGGCGCGTCGGGTGCCGACGGCACCTGCATCTTTGACGCTCCATTCCACACTGGTATGGGCGGCACATCGGGGATCAGCGGATTGGAATCCGTGCCGGCGCCGCTTTCCACGAAAGTCGGCTTTTCCGGAATCTCACTCTCCGGGCCGACGCCGCTCTCTGTAAAGGTCGGCTTCGGCGGAATGTTGTTCTCCGGGCCTGTTCCGCCATCCGGACCTGTTCCGCTGCCCTCCGCAAAGGTGGGCTTCGGCGGAATGTCATTTTCCGTGCCTGTACCGCCCGCCGCGTTCGTGCCGGCGCTTTCTTTCCCCGCGCCGCCGGCCGCTCCCTTAGAGCCGCCGCCGAACAGCAGTGATTTGTCCTGACCGCCCTGATCCTTGGAGCCGCGGTCGGCCCTGCGTCCCCAGAAAGACATGGCCCCCGCGCCGCCTCCGCCGCCGCTCTGTGAGCCGCCACCTCCTCCGCCGCCCGATCCGCTCCGGTCGAACATACTGCGCATACCGTGCCCGTTCCTAGCCATTTCGCCAACACTTCCGAAGCCGGTAACGCGGTTGCGGAGATGATCCATCGTGCCGCGGACGGAGTCTCCGAGGTTGCTGGCGTTGATCGCCTGAAAGCCCGCGTTGTCCGCAAGGATACCGGTGATCACGCTGCTGGCACGCCGTGCGGTGGACATACCGCCGAGGATCAGGATCATCTTCCCGATCCAGTTGAGCACGTCGTTTTCAAAGAGCACCAGATCGCTGTCAACGATGATGGGGATGAAGATCAGCAGCACCCGCATCGCGATCACCGTGCCGAACACGCCGAAGCACTGCACTACAAAGGCCGTGGTCCACTGCTTGAACTTGCCCCCGTCGTCGAGCGGCATCACGCCGATGACCGGCGGCGCGATCAGATACAGGAAGATCATGTTGAAGATGCGCGCCACGCAGTCGAGCATGATGACCGCGAGATCCCAGATCAGCTTGAACGCCACGATGTACATCACAATGTAGTCGAGACTGCCCATGCTGAAGTCGGCGGACACCTGCTCATAGCTGTAAATATCCTTCTCGCCCACATAGTAGGCTCCGCGCAGCGGATCCTCCATGGAGACGTTCTGGTTGTAGACGGGATTTTTCGCCGCCCGCATGGTACACATCAGGAATACCAGCCGGTCGAGCGGAACGCTCGTGCCGCCGCCGGTATACTGGCGCGTATAGGTGCGCAGCGGTGAGAAGGAGTAGTCGGTCTGCATGAGCTCCATGCAGTCGAGCAGCGCGTTGGATACAGAGGCGTTGTAAACGTCGAAGCTCAGGTCGGTGCTCAGGTCCGCCGCGTTGACGATTTGCTGGAGCGCGGACTGCCACGATGAGCCAGAATCCTCCGTCGTATAGTAAAAATCAAATACGCCCTGCTGCACGAGATATTGCAGATCCGCGCGGATCTCGTTATAGCAGCTGTTGAGGTTATAGCGGCTGTTGTAGGACGGGTTAAGCGAATAGTTCGCAATGGTGTCCAGCACGCGCGCCATAGCCGCGTACTGATCGTCCTTGAACTCGATCGAGTCCTCCTGTCCCAAGCTGTCCGCGTGGTTGAAGGCATAGTTGATCTGCGTGAGCAGCTTGTCGGAGATTGAAAGCACCGCGTTGAGCAGGAAGGTCAGACTGACGATGATGATGATGCCCTTGAACAGGCCCGTCAAAATGCCGCCCATGGACTGACGCATCTTGTCTCCGGAGTCCACCGCCTTTTTTGCCACCGCGATGATGGCGAACACGAAGCACAGCAGAATGCCGATCAGCGCCATAGCCCAGTACACGTTTTGCACGATGGTGTTGCCGAAGAAAACGTCCATCAGCGTTTGGGTCGTCCCCTCGTAGCGCACCTTGGTCATGCCGCTCATCACGGAGAAGAACTGATTCAAAATGCCTACGATCCAGCAAAGCGCCGTTCCGATCCTGTAAAAAACAGCGTACAGGAAGCTGCTCAGAACGCTGCCGATGCCGCCGACGACCCAATTCCCACCTGCATCAATACCGCCGCCAAGCGCTTCAATGATTTTTTCGCTCACGATTCATTCTCCTCTGCGGAAGGTTTTCGGACACTCTCTCAGCGCACCTCGAACCGTTTTCTCGAAATGACGATATACACGCCGACCGCCGCCAAGACCGCGGCCACAAGGCCCAAAAAAATCAGGCTGTTCAGGTCAAAGTAAACCATAATGGTAAAAGCGTAATGGGTCACGTTGCCCGCGCGGTCCATCAGGACGATCTCATACTCTCCGCTTTCCGTTAGCTCGCTTTTGTAGGAGATCTGCTTGCCGTCCAGCGTGATACCGATACTGGCCCCGTCCTCGATGTCGGCGAGGGAGACCGGCCCTCTGGCCTGTCCGTTCTCGTCCACCGCCTCAAGTGCCAGCGTCGGCGGGGTGGTGTCCACGGTCACGTCCAGCTCGTAGGTCAGTCCGCTGCGAACGCAGCGGTAATCCACCACGTAATGCCCTTCCTGCGTCATGCTGACGTAGCTGCGGTCGTAGTAGATCTCCTCATCGTTCAGCGTCGCGCCGGTAATGATGAAGCCGGTCGGCATGGTGTATCCTGTCAGCGCGCAGGTCACGTCGCCCACGATGGTAAAGGACACGACCTGATAGCGCTGATCGTTCTGACTCACCTCAACAACGTAGCTGCCCGTTTCGTAAATATGCGTCAGGTCAGGATCTGTGAGCGCCGCGCCGTTTCTGTAGAGCGTGACCTCCACGCCGGTATCCGGTTCAACGCGGACCTCCCCCTGCACGACCATACCGTTCACTGCGGTACACAAAAGCTGCGCGCTGCCGTAGGCCGTGTAGAGATAGCCCATGCGGGTTCGGTCATAATACACGCCGTCGGACACCGTGACGCGGTCGCTGTAAGTGTCTGAGTCGGAGGACTGCACCGGCTCCCCTGTTTCGGGATCCAGCTCCCCGCTATAGCCGAAGGCGGCGCGTGCCGGAGCGCAGACCACGCTCAGCACAAGCGCCGCCATCAGTATCGACGAAAGAAAATGCTGTTTTTTCATGCCGCGCCTCACGCTCCTTCGCCCAGTACGGTGCGGTTGCGCGCACCCAAATCGTAGTACACATTGTCCGCGCGGAACACGTTGCTGCGCAGATCGTCCATATCCATCTGCCCGATCTGGTAGAACGGGCACTGATAGCTGGGCGTATACTTCGTTTTCAGCGGGTAGTTGCCGAAGGTGACGATGATGGCGTTGCCGGTCGATTCCTTGTTGTTGAGCTTCTGCAGCTCGCTCGGATAGATCAGCGGGCGCGTCTGCGTCTGCGTGGAGATGCTCACGTCGCCTTCCTTGCTGCCGAGCGACGATGAGGTGGAGGTCGTGCGCACCGTCATGTTGCCGCACAGCTCCGAGAACTCCTTGCAGGTGCCGATGTCGTTCGAGCCGATGAACATCTTCATGCCGCAGTTGGACTTGACGATGTCCGCCACCTGCTCGCCGTAGACGTTGTTGAGCTGGGAATAGCTCTGCACGACCATGTTGAACCAAATCTTGCGGGAGCGGCCGACGGTGATCATCTTGTCGAACTTCTCGATCTTGGGCATATTGCCGAACTCATCGAGGATAAAGTACACGTTGCGCGGCAGGCTCAGATCCTCACGCGCGGACGCCACCTTGATGAGCGCCTTATACATACACAGCACGAACACCGCGGCAAGGCCGTGGCGGGTGTCCTTTTCGTCAGGTATTTTCATAAACAGCGCCGTGGGACGCTGCGCAAACTGCGCGGCGTCAATGTCCGTGGCGGAGGTCAGTCCGCACAGACCACGGTCGTTGAACATATTCATTTTGTCGAAAGCGATGGACATATAGCTGGCCATCGTCTGATCCGCGGCGGAGAGCACCTGCCGCGAGAGTGTGACCGCCTGCGAGAGCGGATCGCGCCCCTCAAAATACTCCTTGAGGGCCTGAAATTCATTCTCGCTGTTTGCGAGAGCCTTGTTGATGTTAAAGAAATTGAACTTATCCTTGGTCATGCCGAGGCGCGGGTCCTGACTGTCCTCAAGCATGGCGATGCAGATCGCCATGATGACAGAGCGCGCGCCCTTTTCCCACAGGGGATCCTTTTCGTTTTCCACGGGGCAGATGACGGAGATGAGGTCGTTGAGATCCTCGTACATCTCGTCGTAAATCTTCTGCTTTGCCACGGTGATGTCATCCTGACAGTGCGTAGGGTCTGCGTAGGCGCGACCGTTCCACTCGACCCACACCTCTCCGTCCTCGGCGGGACCGTCCGGCTGCTTCAGATTGGGATAATCCGCCATCGCGTCACGATGCGCGCGGATGCCTTCTCCGGTGTGGGCGTACTCCTGATACATATCCCAAATGCTGTCAAGCGGGTTCCAGCGACTGGAGGAATAGGTGTCGCGCAGGTCGAGCAACAGCACGTCGTAACCTCGCTCCTTCAAAAACCTGGAGTGGAGCGAGAACAGCTCGCCCTTGGGGTCCGTCATGATCATGGAGCTGCCGCAGTTCGTCGCGCCGAGGAGCTGGATCATGGGGTTGATGAAGGTCGTGGTCTTGCCGGAACCGGTAGAGCCGATGACCAGTGAGTGCATACCGGAGAGAAAGTTGATCTCCAGTTTGCCCTTCTTATTGAGCAGGGCGCGCACCGGCACGCCGTCCTTCTTGACCTCCGGAAGCTGCTCATAGGTCGTGGCGGGGAAATACTTGTCCCGCTCCTTGTCTGTGAGAAAGCGGCTGTTTTCCAGCGCGCTGTCGCCCACCACATTGTCCTTGCCGCGGCTGCCGAGCAGGCCCTTGCCCGCTCCCTTGCCGCCGAACACCATAGGCCACAGCCACAGCATCACCCAAAATACAAAGAGGAGCAGATAGCCGACGAGCCACGTGCCCGGCTTTAGAAGCAGAGACGGTTCGAGCATAAAACCATCACCCACCGCGGCGCTCAGTGCGCCGCGCACGAGCTGGCGCACCACGTAGCCCAGCAGCGCACCGCCGAGCACGATCAAAACGATCAGTCTCAGCAGCTTTTTCGGTTCAAGCTCATTGAGCCGCTCTTTGATGGCCTTCAGCATCCCGCCGTCTCCTTTCTTTTAGTCGTTAAAAATATCCGTGCGCTCCGGAGGACGCCGACGGCAGAACCGAATAGCTCCACCCGCCCGGAAGATCGCCCCAAAGCACCTTGCTCCCGTAGATCCTGGCCCACGACTGCACGAAAAGCGTACCAGTGCCGCTCTGTGCAACACCGTTGTCAGTCAGTGCCCACGCCCACACGCCGAGGTAAACCGCACCTTCGTTGCGCAGCAGCACATCCTTACCCACATAGAACATCGGGTAGGAGGTGTCGATACTGTTTGTTTTTTCGTTGTATTTGACCACGGTTTCATAGTTGCTCGCCTGCGAGACCCATTCGCGGCTCATCGCATTGAGCCGCCCGCGGTACTCTGTTGTCGGTCGATACTCAAAATACATACGGCCCGTCGAGCGGTTGTCCAGCGTCGCGCCGGAAACCACGTATGCGCTCGGCGTCACGACCAGCGTGCCGAAGTTTGTGCAGGTCGCGCCGTTGCGCAGGACGAAGCCGTTCCCGTATCCGGTCTCATATCTGCTATAGCTCTCGCTCTTGCCCACGACCACGCAGCCCCCGCTGAGGATCACAAGGTCGCCGCCGTCACAGCAGATCACACCGCCCGGGCCATCGTTCAAGCAAAACTGCTCGATGGTCGCGCCCTTCTGCACAACGATGTCGCCTCCGTTGTTTACGATTGTTCCGTTGTTGAAGAGCACGCCGCTGACACTGAGTACGCCGCCCTTTTCTATTGTAATGGTCACGTTCGGCTCAACGTAAATATATCCGTTATAATTCGCCACTTGGCCGCCGCTGATCGTGCAGTCGCTGCGGATGGCGGACAGCTGCTCACGGTAGCCGATGTACATCACGAACTGGCCCATATCCCAGCCGGAATTGCTCTCCGTATAGACCCGGCCGTTGCTGTCGTCGATCATCATGCAGTAGTCCGGTCCCCAAACGTTGACGAACAGCATCACGCGATTTGGGCTGAGGCTCGCGTCCTCATCCTTCGTGTCCGGCGTCATCACTGTGATATTCCGATACTTCTCCTCGGACGCGGAGGTTCCGAAGTGAAACTGCCCACTGGACGACAGGGTCAGCTCATCGCCCCCGGCTCTGCTCAAGCGGTATATCTTCGAGTTCTGATTGTCGCCGTCCTTCGCGTCGGTGTACTTTATGTACAGGTGGCCCACCTCGTCAAGCGTACGGAAAGACTGATCCCCGAAGTAGATCCCCTCCGAGGGCGTCGCGGGCAGAAACTCGATAAGCTCACTCCTGTCGCTGAGCTTGCTGTAGGAGATGACTTTCTTCTCCTCTGCGTCCAGCATATACTTCCCGCCGTTCCACTGGTACATCAGCAGCACCGGATGGGACTCGCTGTCCTCCGGCAGGTCGGCTTGGGAGTCCACGCGCTTCCAATTCCACACGTCCACCGTGCCGTCCACACCGGCGAGCGGCGTATCGCCAGCCGCGGCAATGGACACAGCGCTGAGCGACGCACACAGCAGTACAGCCAGCAGCAGCGCAAGCGCGCGGCTGAAGCTCTTTTCCGTTTTCATTAGATCCCCTCCGCCTTCGGCGCCCGCTCTCGGGCAGGGCCTTCGTTTCTCTGCGCCAGCCGCTCCGCGCCGCCGCGCACGAGCGTGTCGCCGCGCAGGCAGCGCAGCGCATCCTCCGCCGTGCCGCCGACCTGACGGCGCAGCCACGGCGAGGCGGCAAGCCACCGCGTCATTTCGGGAATACTCTGCCCCTCCGGCAGACGCCGACCCAGTGCGAGCCGACCCAGCAGCCCCGCGGCGGTCAAGCCGTAAACCTCCTCCGCGGAAAGCGCTCCGCCCTGACGCAGGCGGCCCTCGGCCTCCCGGCCCGCGAGCACCGCTTCACAGCGGCGCGCCGTCCGCGCGACCAGCGCGGGCGGCGCATTCTCCGGCTCGCGCGTTGCGGATCGAAGCGCGCTCTGAATGTCCGTAAATTCCTTCTCACGCATGGCGGCCCCTCCGAAGGAGGACTTCCTCCCGCGCAAAGCGGCGGAGAAGCTTATTCCGTTTTTCGTCCATACCCTCTCCGCCTCCTTCCGTTTCCTGCTTCTTCCGGCTATTCGCCGACGCGTCTTACTTGCCGGTGGGGACTGTGCCGATGTTCGTACCGGTGGACTCCGTCACCCACTTGGTCATCACACCCATGCCGATGTTCAGCGCCACGATCAGCACGAAGATCAGCACGAAGCCGATGATGGCGTTCTTGAGATGGCTCTTGGCCTTCTCGCGCTCCTGCGGCTCCTCAGCCTTGGCAAACTTCACGCCCAGCAGCACACAGTACAGCGTACCGACCGCGCCCACCAAACCCAGCAGCGGCCCGAGCAGGTTGTTGAGCAGACTGATGATGGGATTGACGACCGTATTATAGTCGGCGGCGAAAACGGACGTCGTCATGAGCATACCGGTCGTCATCAAAGCGCCGAGCTTGGCGCAGATCATCTTCTCGTTCATGGCATTGAGCTTCTTCATGGTTGGATTCCTCCTGAAAAATACGATTTTTGTCTTTTATTCTCTTCGGCGCCCCCGGCGCCGCGGATCACAGAATTACGCCAGAAAGCCCCTCAGCTGCTCGCGCGAGCGCATGAGCTGCGTGCGGATGGTGCTCTCGTTCCGGTCGAGCACCTGCGCGATCTCATGTACGGAAAGCTCCTGTAAGTAGAAAAGGCAGACCACCTCGCGGTAATCGGGCCGCATCCGGCTCAGCGCCTCGCTCAGATCGGCAGAAAGCTCCATGCGCTCGAAGCCCTTTTCCTCGGCGGGAAAGCACTCGTCCAGCTCCGCCGACCGCTTCTGCGCGCGGTAGATGTTGCGGGCGCGGTTGATGGCCACGCGCAGCAGCCACGCCTTGCGGTGCTCCTCCGTTTCAAATTCGGGTTTTTTTGTGTAGTAGGCCAAAAAGGTGTCCGAAAACACGTCCTCGGCGTCCGCGATGTCGCGCGTGTTGCGCACGGCGACCTTATATACCATGTCGGCGTAGGTACGCAGCACAAAGTCATCGCTCATATGGAAAACACCCTGCTCCACCTTTTTGTCCCACCACCTCGAAAAAATTCTTGCGGGCTGATCTTATTACTATAGACCGACACATTATAATATAAGAGCCGTTAAAAAGTCAAATTCAGACAGAAAAAAATTTTTCCTCTCCGGAAAAAAATTTTTGGTGTTTTGCACAGTTTTTCTTCCGTTTTTTTATCTATGCGGAACATCCGACCCCGTTCGCCTTTTCGTTTCAGGACAACAGCTCGTAGAGCATCTTCACGAACAGCAGCCCCAGCACAACGAAGATCATGCCGCGCACCTTCTTGCTGCCGCCGCGCATGGCGTAGCGCGCGCCGCAGTAGGCGCCGAGCATATTGCAGACTGCCGCGGGAAGCGCGAGCAGCCAGAACACCTTGCCGCTGAGGATAAAGAGCACCGCCGAGGCGACGTTGGAGCAAAGATTCGCCAGCTTGGCGCAGCCCGACGAGGTAAGCAGATCCATTGAGAGCGCCATCGTAAAGGCCATAATCATAAAGGTGCCGGTGCCCGGGCCGATCAGTCCGTCATAGCAGCCGAGGCCGAGGCCGATCAGCGCGGAGCGCGCCGCCGTCTCGCGCGGGGTGTATTCCCGCGCGGGCGCGTCGTTTTCCTTGCCGAAATCCTTTTTGAGCATCAGTAGCACCGCGGCGCAGGGCAGCGCGACGAGCATCATGATCTTGAGAATATCCTCGGGAATGAGCAGGGCGATCTTCGTGCCGATCGCCGCGCCGATGAGCGCGCCGGCACCGGCGATGACGGCGGGGCGCAGGCGGATCTTCCCGCCGCGGAAATACTTGACCGAAGCGAGCGCCGTGCCGAAGCCGTTGACGACCTTGTTCGTGCCCATTGCAAGGTGTGCGGGGATCCCGGCCATCAGATAAGCGGGCAGCGTGATTAGTCCGCCGCCGCCGGCGACGGAATCGACAAAGCCGCCGAGAAAGATGAGCGGCAGAACGATCAGCAGAGTCCTGAGCGTAAGTTCCATAAAACAGCCTCCCTCTTTATTTCCACCGTATCATAACACGGAGGCGAAAAAAATGCTACTCTTTTTCTTCTCTCTGTGGTACAATATTTTTGATTTTTCCGTCTGCATAAGGAGATACGCATGGAACATTACGACATCGCCGCCATCGAAGCGCTGCTGCGCCGCCACGGCTTTCATTTCAGCCGCTCGATGGGGCAGAATTTTTTGATCGACGCCTCCGTTCCCACCGCCATCGCCGAAGCGAGTGAGGCGGGAGAGTCTAACGGCGTGCTGGAGATCGGTCCCGGCATCGGCGCGCTCAGTCATGAGCTGTGCCGCCGGGCCAATAAGGTCGTCGCGGTCGAGCTGGACAGGACGCTTCTGCCGATCCTCGACGAAACGATGGCGGCCTTCGACAACTTCGAGGTTGTCTCCGCCGACATCCTCAAAACGGATATTCCCGCGCTCGTGCGGGAAAAATTCGCTGGACTGACACCCATCGTCTGCGCGAACCTGCCCTACAACATCACGACGCCCGCCATCACGGCGCTCATCGAGTCGAAGTGCTTTGAGAGCATCACCGTGCTCGTGCAGAAGGAGGTCGCCGAGCGGCTGTGCGCCGCGCCGGGGACTGCCGCCTACGGCGCATTCTCCGTCTATATGCAGTACCACACCGAGCCGCGGCTTTTGTTCGAGGTCGGGCGCGAGTGCTTTCAGCCGCAGCCGAAGGTGACCTCCGCGGTTCTGCGTGCCGAAACGCGCAAAGCGCCGCCGGTTGCGGTGGAGGACGAAAAATTCTTCTTCCGCGTAGTCTACGCCGCCTTCGTCCTGCGCCGCAAAACGCTCGTCAACAGCCTGATGACGGGCTTCGGCAGCCGGCTGACCAAGGAGCAGGTGGCCGAGGCGGTCGTTTCCGCGGGGCTGGAGCCGAGCATCCGCGGCGAACGGCTGGGACTGGAGGAGTTCGCCCGTCTGGCCCGCGCGCTGGCGGAGCGTCTGCCGACTTGACGGCAAGACGCCATTTATAGAAAATAATAATGAACTTATTTATTGCTATTGAACGTTCTTTCTGCTACACTCACAGACAGGAGGACTCTCGATAGCATTTCTTTTCCTGTGCATCGGTCAGCTCCCTCTCCCACAGGGGATGTAAAGCGAACCACACAGCCACGGCGCAAAAATTTCTTCCTTTGCTCCGCGGATATGCTGAAGAGAAAAGAAAAAAGAGATGACAAAAGCCGCAGAAAAGTCCGTCCTCAAGTGGATGGATGAAAAAACCGCGCTCACGCGCAACAAGGCCGCTCTCCAATGGATGGAGGAGATGGCCGCCATGACGCAGCCGGACAGGATCGTCTGGATCACCGGCGAGGAGGAGCAGCTCGAGGCTCTGCGCAGGCAGGCCGTTGACGAGGGCATCCTCATCAAGCTCAATGAGTATAAGCTCCCCGGCTGCTATCTCCACCGCACAGACCCGGACGACGTCGCCCGCGTCGAGGACCGCACCTTCATCTGCTGTGAGCGTGAGGAGGACGCCGGTCCCACCAACCACTGGATGGACCCAAGGGAAATGTACGAGAAGATGTACGCTCTCGCCGACGGCGCGTATAAGGGCCGCACGATGTATGTCATTCCCTACTCCATGTCCATCATCGGCTCGCCGTTCGCCAAGTACGGCTTTGAGCTGACGGACTCCATCTACGTTGTTTTGAATATGGCTATCATGACCCGTATCGGCAAGGCCGTGTGCGACGCGCTCGGCGACGATACCGGTTTTATCAAAGGGCTGCACTGCCAGTGCAATCTCGATAAAAACAACAAATACATCGTCCACTTCCCGCAGGACAATACCATCATCTCCATGAATTCCAACTACGGCGGCAACGTGCTTCAGGGCAAGAAGTGCTTCGCCCTGCGCATCGCCTCCAACCTTGGCCGGAAGGAGGGCTGGATGGCCGAGCATATGCTCATTCTCGGCATCCAGAACCCGCGCGGCGAGATCAAGTATATCTCCGCCGCCTTCCCCTCCGCCTGCGGCAAAACGAACCTTGCCATGCTCATCCCGCCCGAGGGCCTGCAGCGCTGGGGCTGGCGCGTGTGGTGCGTGGGCGACGATATCGCATGGCTGCGCATCGGCAAGGACGGCCGCCTTTGGGCGGTGAACCCGGAGAACGGCTTCTTCGGCGTCGCGCCGGGTACTTCGATGAAGTCCAACCCCAACGCCCTCATCTCCACGCATAAGGACACCATCTTTACCAACGTCGCGCTCGACCTGAGCGACAACACCGTGTGGTGGGAGGGGCTCAACAAGACGCCGCCCGCCCGCGCGATCGACTGGCGCGGCCGCCCGTGGACGCCGCAGAGTCCCGAAAAGGCCGCGCACCCCAACAGCCGCTTCACCGCGCCCGCACGCAACTGCCCGTGCCTGAGCCCCGAGTTTGACAATCCCGAGGGCGTGCCCATCAGCGCCATCGTCTTCGGCGGCCGCCGCGCGAAGACCGCGCCGCTGGTCTACCAGTCCTTCAACTGGCAGCACGGCGTGTTCATCGGTTCCATCATGGCCTCTGAGACCACCGCTGCCGCGACCGGCACGGTCGGCGTCGTGCGCCGCGACCCCATGGCGATGCTGCCTTTCTGCGGCTATCACATGGGCGACTACTGGCAGCACTGGCTGGATATGGGCAAGAAGATTCCGCATCCGCCGAAGATCTTCAACGTCAACTGGTTCCGCACGAACGAGGACGGCCACTTCGCATGGCCCGGCTTCGGCGACAATATGCGCGTGCTGCAATGGATCATCTCCCGCGCGGACGATGAGATCGGCGCGGCGGAAACCGCGCTCGGCTACGAGCCGAACACCCACGATATCGACATGGAGGGTCTCGATATGTCCATGTACGATATGCGCCGCCTGCTCTCCGTGGACCGCGAGCTGTGGCTTCAGGAGTGCTCCGACGCCCGCGCCTACTACGAGAAGATCGGCAAGGTGCCCGAGGAACTTTACGAGGAGCTGGACGCGCTTGAGATGCGCCTCAACCGCGGCTACAAGAGAACGTAAAACGGAATATGCCGAGAAAAAGGACGCTGCCCGACCGGGCAGCGTCCTTTCAGTCTGTCGAGGAACCCGGTCTGCACTCAGGAGCAGACTGGGTCTCG
>CAVKBJ010000132.1:0-5487 GCA_963654505.1 Lachnospiraceae bacterium | reverse complement strand
GGATGTACTGGCCCATCGAGTGCAGGTCGGCGGTGAAATCGACGCTCGCGGGGAAAAGGCCCTTGCCGTCCTTGCCCTCGCTCTCGCCGTAGAGCTGCTTCCACCACTCCGCCATGAAGCGGAAGGAGGGCTCGAAGCAGGCGAGCAGCTCGATCTTCTTGCCCGCGCGGTAAAGCTCGTGGCGCATGGCGGCGTACTGCCACGCGGGGTTGGAGTAGTCCGCCGTCTCACACAGCGACTGCATCTCCCGCGCGCCGGCGAGCAGGGCGTCGGTGTCGATGCCCGCGGCGGCGATGGGGAGCAGGCCGACCGCGGTGAGGACGCTGTAGCGCCCGCCCACGTCGTCGGGCACGACGAAGGTCTCGTAGCCCTCGGCGTCCGCGAGGGACTTGAGCGCGCCGCGGTGCGCGTCGGTGGTGGCGTAGATGCGCCCGGCGGCTTCGGCGCGGCCGTATTTCTTCTCCAGCTTTTCGCGGAGGAAGCGGAAGGCGACGGCGGGCTCGGTGGTGGTGCCGGACTTGGAGATGACGTTGACGGAGAAATCGTCGTCGCCGATGAGCTCCATGACCTCGCGCAGCGCGGCGGAGGACAAGCCGTTGCCGATGAAGTAGACGTTGGGGGTGTCCTTTTTCTTCAGGTTGTAATTCGGGGAGCACAGGCACTCGATCACGCCGCGCGCGCCGAGGTAGCTGCCGCCGATGCCGATGACGACAAGGGCGCGGGAGTCGCTTTGAATTTTCTTCGCGGCGGCGAGGATGCGCGCGTACTCCGCGCGGTCGTACCGCTCGGGCAGGTGCACCCAGCCGATGAAGTCGTCGCCTTTGCCGCCGCCGTTGAGCAGCTCGCGCTGCGCGCGGGAAAGGCGGGGGCGGAGGACTTCTTCATAGGGGTAGGACAGGAAGGGCAGCGCATGGGAAACGTCGATGGAAAGCATGAGAAAAATTCCTCCTTATAAATTATGTGCGCGTCAGCCGGCGGGGCGGTCCACCTTCATCACGCCGCTGATCTGATGCAGGCGGCGCATGACGGCGGAGAGCTGGGCGCTGTCGGCGACGAAGATCTCAAGATGAATGAGGGCGAAGCCGTCCGCGGTGGTCTTGGCGTTGAGGCCCGCGACGCGGGTCTGCGTGGACGAGAGGACGGCGGAAACGTCGAGCACGAGGTCGAGACGGTCCTTGGCGTAAATGTCGAGCGAGGTCTGGTAGGACTGCTTGACGTCCTTGCCCCAGCTGACCTTGACCCAGCGGCCCGCCTCCTCGGGACGGCGGCGCTCCGGCGCGGCGTTGGGGCAGTCGGCGCGGTGGACGGACACGCCGTAGCCGCGCGTGATGAAGCCGACGATGTCGTCTCCGGGGACGGGGGTGCAGCACTTGGAGAACTTCACAAGGCAGTTGGAAAGGCCCTGCACCACGATGCCGTCCTCGCTCTTTTCGCGCACGGGAACGGCGGGGCGCGTCTTGCCCGGCTCGCCGGGGACGGGGACGGTTGCGTCGTGCTCGGCCTGCTTCTGACGGTCGAGAGCCTTGAGCTCGTCGCGGATGCGGTTGACCGCCTTCTGCGCGGAGAAGCCGCCGTAGCCGATGGCGGCATACATATCGTCCAGATTGCCGAAGCCGGTCTTTTTGAGCAGCGTCGGGCGCAGCTCGTCGCCGGTGACGGCGGCGACGGAGATGCCGTAGTGCTTGAGCTCGGACTCGAAGGACGCGCGGCCGTTGACGATGTTTTCCTCGCGCTTTTCCTTTTTGAACCACTGGCGGATCTTGCCGCGGGCCTCGTTGGACTTGGCGATCTGGAGCCAGTCGCGGCTGGGGCCGCGGGCGGACTTGCTGGTGAGGATCTCGACTACGTCGCCGTTTTTGAGCTGGTAGTCGAGCGGGACGATGCGCCCGTTGACCTTCGCGCCGACCATCGAGTTGCCGACGGCGGAGTGGACGGAGTAGGCGAAGTCGATGGGGCTTGCGCCGGCGGGGAGGTTCGTCACGTCACCGCGGGGGGTGAAAACGAACACCTCGTCGGCGAACATATCGACCTTGAGGGTGTGGATAAACTCCTCGGCGTCGGTATTCTCCTGATTTTCGAGCAGGCGGCGCACCCACTCGTAGCTCTGCTCGTTGGCGCTGCCGGAGATGCCCTGCTTATACTTCCAGTGGGCGGCGATGCCGTATTCGGCGACGTCGTGCATCTCCTGCGTGCGGATCTGCACCTCGAACATCACGCCGTCGGGGCCCATGACCGTGGTGTGGAGCGACTGGTAGCCGTTGGGCTTGGGCGTGCCGATATAGTCCTTGAAGCGGCCGAGCACGGGGCGGTAGAGGTCGTGGATGACGCCGAGGACGTTGTAGCAGTCCGGTACGGTATCGACGATGACGCGGAAGGCGAAGAGGTCAAAGACCTCGTCCATCGTTTTGCTCTGCGCGTACATCTTGCGGTAGATGCTGTAGGGGTGCTTCATGCGCCCGTAGACGCGGCGGAAGGGGACGCGCTCCTCGGTGAGCTTATCCTCGATCTGCTTCTGGATACGCTCCATAAACGAGCCGTATTCCTTCGACTTGGCGTCGAGGGAGCGGGTGATCTCGTCGTAGGCGGTGCGGTCAAGGTATTTGAGGGAGAGGTCCTCAAGCTCCCACTTCATGCGCTGCATACCGAGGCGGTGGGCGATGGGTGCGTAGATCTCCATCGTTTCGAGCGACTTCTGGCGCTGCTTTTCGGTGGACTGATACTCCATCGTGCGCATATTGTGCGTGCGGTCGGCGATCTTGATGAGAATGACGCGGATGTCCTTGGCCATAGCCATGAGCATCTTGCGCAGGTTCTCCATCTGCTCCTCTTCCTTGCTTGTGTAGTGGACGCGCGTGAGCTTGGAGACGCCCTCGACCAGATCGGCCACGGTGGGGGAGAAGCGCTTGGCGATGTCGTCATAGGTCGCGTCGGTGTCCTCGATGCAGTCGTGCAGGAGGGAGGCGATGATGGACTCGCTGTCGAGGTGCAGCTCCTCGGCCACGATCTGCGCGACGGCGATGGGATGGGTGACAAAGGGCGAGCCGTCCTTGCGCTTCTGCGCGCCGTGATGGGCGGCGGCGTAGTGAAAGGCGGCGTCGATCTGCGCGAAGTCCGCGCCGGGATTGTAGGCGCGGATGGTCTCGACCAGATGGTCGTACTGCTTCTGCACCGCCTCGGGAATCGGCTGCGGGGCCGGCCCGGCGGGGGGCGCGGTCATTTTTACGTCCTTTGTGTCGCTCATGCGTTTCCACCTCGATTCGTTCCGTCCAGCCCCTCGCGCAGCGCGCGGAGATAGGGGCTGTCGTCAAGCTCCACACGCTTGCCGCCGGTGAGGCGGAGCGTGATGTATTTGTCGCTGCGCTCGACGGTCACAAGTCCGCGCTCGGCAAAGACCGCGAGACACATGGCCGTGCGCAGGAAGCTCTCCGTACCGGTCGTTTCGACGGAGAGCCGCCGCAGGAAGGGAAGCTCCGGCGCGGTGAGGGCACCGTCCACCTCCCGCTCAAGCGCGCGCCAGACGCGCACGAACTGCTCGCGCGAGGGCAGGAGCCTTGCCGCGTCCCGCGCGGTCACACCGCCGCCGCGGATGAGCGTGCGGCACAGTTCGAGCTGCTCGGCCTCGCGCGCCCCGGGATCGTGCGCGCCGCGCAGATCGACGAGCTGGAGCTGAAGGGAACGGCTGCCGCGGAACTCGTTGATCTGAAGGTAAAAGGCGGCGTCCACGCGGTCGCCGACCGCAAGGCCGCATTCCGCGGGGGTGACGGAGAAGAAAATGCCGTCGAAGCTCGCGTGGCCTTTTTGGAGCCGCAGCTTGAGGTGCCTGTTCTGCCCCACGCTCTGCATGGCCTCCAGCCGTGCGCCGCGCAGACAGAAGATGGGGCGCTCGTTGCCCGCACCGTAGGGCTCAAGACGGGAAAGCTCCTCGACCTCCTGCAGGGAGATGAGGCTGGGGCGGGTGAGGGCGGCGTCGATCTCCAGCGAGGAGACGGGGGCCGAGTCGCCGCAGCAGGTGCGGACGTATTGATTGATGCGCTTGCGGAAGGCGGGGATGTTTTCCTCCTTGATGGTGAAGCCGGCGGCGAGCTCGTGCCCGCCGAAGCCGACGAGCAGGTCGCTGCACGCTTCGAGCGCGGCGAAGAGGTTGAAGCCGCCGTAGCTGCGGCAGGAGCCCTTGCCCATGCCGCCGGCAAGATGGATCATGAAGCTCGGACAGGAAAATTTCTCGCTCAGGCGCGAGGCGACGATGCCGACCACGCCCTGATGCCAGTCCTCGCTCGAAAGCACGAGCGCGTTGCGCTCGGTGGGGGCGAGGGCGTCCATCTGCTCGATGGCGCAGCGGAAAATGTCCTGCTCGACGCTCTGGCGCTCGCGGTTGAGGTCGCACAGCTCGCGGGCGAGGATCTCCGCCTTGGCGGGGTCCTGCGTGAGCAGCAGCTCGGCGGCCAGCTCCGCGCGGCCCATGCGTCCCGCGGCGTTGATGCGGGGGGCGAGAACAAAGCCAATCTGCACGGACGAGACCGGACGGGCGGTCAGGCCGGCCTCCCTGAGCAGGGCGTGCAGGCCGGTGAAGTCGCTGCGGTCGATGCCCTCGAGGCCGCATTGGACGATGGTGCGGTTCTCGCCCTCCATGCGCATGACGTCGGCGACGGTGCCGATGGCGGCGAGAGTGCAGTAGCGGGAAAAAAGCGCGTTTTCGCGCTCGGCGCCGCCGAGGGCGAGCACCAGCTCAAGCGCGACGCCGACGCCGGCGAGGTGCTTGAAGGGAAAGGGGCAGTCCGACCGGTGGGGATCGACGACGGCGCAGGCGGCGGGCAGCACGTCCTTGCATTCGTGGTGGTCGGTGATGACGAGATCGACGCCGAGGGCTTTGGCGAAGTCCGTTTCCTCCACGCCGGTGATGCCGCAGTCCACAGTGACGATGAGCGTCACGCCCTGCGCGGCAAGGGCGCGGATCGCGTCGCAGCCGAGGCCATAGCCCTCCTCGATGCGGCGGGGAATGTGCATGAGCACTCGCGCGCCGCGGGAGCGGAGATAGTCGGTCAGAAGGCAGGTGGAGGTGATGCCGTCCACGTCGTAGTCGCCGAACACGGCGATGGTCTCGCCCCCGGCGAGCGCGCGGTCGATGCGCTCCACGGCCTTGTCCATGTCGCGCATCAGAAAGGGAGAATAGAGCAGCGCGCGCTCACGGTCGAGCCGCGCGGCGGCCTGCTCGGGCGTGACGACGCCGCGTGAGGAGAGTACGGTCGATACAAGGTAAGGGTAGCCCGCGTCCATCAGTGCTTCGACCGCGGCGTCATCCGTTTCCGGAATGAGCCAGCGTTCGTATTTCATGCGGAGACCTCCGATCTGTACGGCAAAAGTGCCGCGGATACTAATTCAATCTATTATTATAGCAAAGATGCGCGGAAAGGTAAAGAGAAAATATGAGGGCGGTATGTGTAACAAAATCGTTGGCAAGGGGGGCTGGTAGTCAAATCGGCTTGGTAG
>CAVKBJ010000131.1:0-12373 GCA_963654505.1 Lachnospiraceae bacterium | reverse complement strand
TTCATGGCGATCTTGAAGCCGTCGCCTTCCTTACCGAGCAGGTTCTCCTTGGGAACGACGCAGTCCTCGAAAACGAGGTCGCAGGTGGAGCTGCCGCGGATACCCATCTTCTTCTCGTGCTTACCGGTGGAGAAGCCGGGGAAGTCCTTCTCAACGATGAAAGCGGAGATGCCGTGGTTGCCCTTGCTCTTGTCGGTCATGGCGAACACGACGAAGGTGGAGGCCACATTGCCGTTGGTGATAAAGCACTTGCTGCCGTTGAGGACGTAGTCGCCGTTCTCATTCTTGACAGCGGTGGTCTGCTGACCGGAGGCGTCCGTACCGGCGCCGGGCTCGGTCAGACCGAACGCACCGATCTTCTTGCCCTGCAGCAGGTCGGGCAGATACTTCATCTTCTGCTCCTCGGTGCCGTTCTCAAAAATAGGCGCGCAGCACAGGGAGGTGTGGGCGGAGACGACGACTGCGGTGGTGCCGCAGACCTTCGCCAGCTCCTCAACGCACATGGCATAGCTCAGAACGTCGCCGCCCGCGCCGCCATACTGCTTGGGGAAGTAAATGCCCATCATGCCGAGCTTGGCCATCTTTTCGACGGTCTCCATGGGGAAACGCTCTTCCTCATCGAGTTCTTCGGCTAAAGGCTTGACTTCGGTTTCTGCGAATTCGCGGTACATTTTACGAACCAGCAGATGCTCTTTGGACAGATGGAAATCCATAGTCTTTTTGCTCCTTCACTATAAAGTATTTGGATTGTCTAATTTTTCACAAATCAGTCCCGTTCTTTTATATTATAATCTTTCACCGCTCAATACGCAAGAAAAAGTCTCAAATCATTTCTCGATTTGAGACTTTCACCAAATATTTCTACATTTTTTTGTTCCATTTGCCTTTTTCGTGAAGGAATCCTTTCACCTTTGGAATTTAAAATATCAATTCCCTGCATGGATACGGAGAAAGCCGTTCCGAAGCGACGCTTCGGAACGGCCTTTTATCACTTTGCGTATTCGATGACCTTTGTCTCGCGCAGAACGTGAACCTTGATCTGACCGGGATATTCCAGCTCGCTTTCGATGCGCTTGGCAAGCTCGCGGGCAAGAATGACCATCTCATCCTCGCTGACCTGATCGGGCTTGACCATCACGCGAACCTCGCGGCCCGCCTGAATGGCGTAGGAGGTCTCGACGCCGGGATAGGAGCCGGTGATCTCCTCGAGCTTTTCGAGACGCTTGATGTAGTTCTCGATGTTCTCACGGCGGGCGCCGGGACGCGCGGCGGAGATAGCGTCGGCGGCCTGCACGAGACAGGCGACGATCGTCTGGGGTTCGACGTCGTTGTGATGCGCCTGCACCGCATGGATAATGTCCTCGCGCTCATGGTACTTGCGCAGGAACTCTACGCCGAGCGCGACGTGGGTGCCCTCCAGCTCGTGGTCAACGGCCTTGCCGATGTCGTGCAGCAGACCCGCGCGCTTCGCTGTGGCGACGTCCGCGCCCAGCTCGGCCGCCATCATGCCGGCGAGATGCGAAACCTCGATGGAGTGCTGGAGCACGTTCTGACCGTAGCTCGTGCGGTAATGCAGGCGGCCCAGCATCTTGACCAGCTCGGGATGCAGGCTGCGCACGCCGGTCTCGAGCACGGCGCGCTCGCCCTCGGACTTAATAACAGCGTCTACCTCGCGGCGGGCCTTGGCGACCATTTCCTCGATGTGCGTGGGGTGGATGCGGCCGTCCGCGATCAGCTTTTCAAGCGCCAGGCGCGCAACCTCGCGGCGCACCGGCTCAAAGCAGGAGACGGTGATGGCCTCGGGCGTGTCGTCGATGATGAGATCGACGCCCGTGAGCGTTTCAATGGTGCGGATGTTGCGGCCCTCGCGACCGATGATGCGTCCCTTCATCTCGTCATTGGGCAGGGGAACCACACTGACGGTGATCTCGGCGACGTGATCGGCGGCGCAGCGCTGGATGGCGGAGGCCACGATCTCACGGGCGTACTGATCCGCTTCGTCCTTGGCGCGGGCCTCGATCTCCTTGATCTTAAGGGCGGTCTCATGCGTGACCTCGGACTCGACCTGCTCGATCAGGTACTTCTTCGCGTCCTCGGCGGTAAAGCCGGAGATGCGCTCGAGTATTTCGGTCTGGCTGCGCTTGATGATCTTGATTTCTTCATTCTCCTTGTCCAAAGCGGCGTGCTTCTGGGCAAGGGCATCTTCCTTTTTCTCGATCGCGTCGGTCTTGCGGTCGATGTTTTCTTCCTTCTGCTGTAGACGGCGTTCCTGCTTTTGCAGGTCGGCACGGCGTTCCTTTTCTTCCTTCTCGTATTCCTTACGTGAGCGAAGGATCTCCTCCTTCGCCTCTAACGTAGCCTCGCGTTTTTTGCTCTCGGCGCTCTTGATGGCGTCGTTGATGATGCGCAGTGCTTCCTCTTCGGCGCTGGCGATCTTTTCCTTATCGTCTTTCGCCTTCTTGTTCCGGTACAGAATACAAGCAAGAATACCAATGAAAAGGCCCGCCGCCAAGCCAATGGCAAGGCTGGGTATATTCATTCTATTCCTCCTGTGTCCATTTTTGTCCTCCGCCGAAGCACCGTTTCGCGCCCCGGTGGTATATCAAAACGGTTTTTTGAATCAACAAACGGGAGATCCCCTTCTCCCCTCCATAAATCCATCATACATTGTAACCTTTTTGTAAACAAGTGTCAAGAAAAAATCTGACGCGACGTCCGCCGCCCGTCAGCTCTCGATGTATGCCTGTGCGGCATACCCCATGTTTTCGCCGTAGCGCACCACGTTCCAGCCCTGCCACGCGCCGTAGACCGTGACCGGCGCGCCGTTCGGCATGAGCGCGAGCGTTCGTCCCGCGGCGCCGGGATAGCCGCGCAGGCGCAGCGGCGAGCCGCTCGTAGCGATGACGCCCTGCACAACCGGCTGCGGCTCTATGAACGGCAGATCGAAATACTCCGTCAGCGAGCGGGCCAGCTCGCGCGCGATGGCGTCCCGATTGTTCTCGACCCACGCGGCGTCGGCATAGTTGTCGTGGTAGCCAAGCTCGAGCAGATTTGCGGGATACTTCGGGCGGCGCACCTCGCCGAGCGTGGTGGTGGACACGGTGCGCACGAGGTCGGGCAGCGGATAGATGCGCCTGAGGTTCGCGGCGAACAGCTCCGCCGCGCGCTGCCCCTCCGTACTGGTCGGGTAGTAGAAGACGAGCACACCGCGCACGTTGCCGGAATTTTCCGGCGCGGCGGCGTTGGAGTGCAGTGCGAGATAAAAGTCAAAGCCGCCGAGGCTGTTCGCCTGCGCGATGGAGCTTGCGGCGGTCATGTCGGGCGTGTTGCGCACGAAGCGGATCGCGTTCGAGTAGAGATACGGCTCGAGCGCGTCGGCGAGCAGGTTCATGTTGTATTCCTCGCTGCCGCTCCCTGTAATATAGGGGTTGCTCTCCTGCGTGGAGGGGCTGAGATAGATCTTCGGCATGGCGGCGCCTCCTTTTCCCCACCATGCTATGAGACTTTGTGCCGTTTCATGCGCGGAGCTTTCCGTGCGGCGCGTCCGAAGAAAAAAGCGGCATCGGCCGGCGAAGCCGGCCAATGCCATGAAAGCTGAGACAGTTATCCGATGCAGCTGCCTGATCATTACGCTTTCTATTCCACGGTGACGGATTTTGCGAGGTTGCGGGGCTTATCAATGTCGCAGCCGCGCTGAAGCGCGACGTAGTACGAGAAGAGCTGGAGCGGCACGACACCGAGCGAGGGCAGAAGCATCTCCGCGGTGTCCGGAATGGTGAGGACGTGATCGACGGTCTTGGACATCTCCTCGCGGTGGCTCTCCGTGGTGAGCGCCAGCACGTCCGCGCCGCGGGCCTTGACCTCGACCACGTTGCTCATAGCCTTATCAAAAAGCGGGCCGTAGGCACCCAGCGCGATGACGAGCGTGCCGTCCTCAATGAGCGAGATGGTGCCGTGCTTGAGCTCGCCGGAGGCGTAGGCTTCGGAGTGGATGTAGCTGATCTCCTTGAGCTTGAGCGAGCCCTCCAGTCCGAGGGCATAGTCAAGATTGCGGCCGATGAAAAAGACGTTTTCGTGGTGGAAGTGCTGCGCGGCGTACTTCTGAATGTCCTCACAGCGGCTGAGCACCGCCTTGACCTTATCGGGCAGGAGCGCCAGCTCGCGCACCGTTTCGGCGTACTCGGTCTCGTCCACCGTGCCGAGGAGTCGGGCGAAATAGAGGCCGACCATGTCGAGCACGGCGAGCTGCGTGGAATACGCCTTGGTGGTGGCCACGGCGATCTCGGGCCCCGCCCAGGTATAGAGCACGTCGTCGCTCTCGCGGGCAATGGAGGAGCCGACCACGTTGACGATGGAGAGAATGTACGCGCCGCGTTTTTTGGCTTCGCGCAGGGCGGCCATCGTGTCGAGCGTTTCGCCGGATTGACTGATGATGATAACAAGCGTCCTTTCGTCTACGATGGGGTCGCTGTACCGGAATTCGCTGGCGAGTGCGACCTCGACGCTGCGGCGCAGCAGATGCTCGAGGTTATATTTGCCGACCATACCGACGTGATAGCTCGAGCCGCAGGCGACGATGAAAATGCGGTTGAAATCCCTGATTTTTTCCGGTGTGAGCTTGAGGTCGTCGAACACGATCTCGCTGCCGCGAAGGCGCGGCGTAATAGCGTGGCGCAGGGCGTCCGGCTGTTCCATGATCTCCTTGAGCATGAAGTGCGGATAGCCGCCCTTCTCCGCCGCGCTGACCTCCCACTCGATATGGTGGTGCGCCTTCTCGATGGGCTGCTGCATGGCGTTGTAAAGCAGGATGCCCTCGCGCGTGAGCACGGCGATCTCGCCGTCGTCCATATACACCACGTCGCGCGTGTGCTTGATGATGGCGGTCGCGTCGCTCGCGAGGAAGCTGCACCCGTCCCCGAAGCCGAGCAGCAGAGGCGCGTCCTTGCGCGCGGCGATGATGCGGTCGGGGCAGTCGGCGCAGAGCATACCGAGGGCGTAAGCGCCCTCGATGCGGCGCAGCACGCGGCCGACGGACTCGAAGAAGTCGCCGCACTCGTTGTAGTAGAACTCCAAAAGCTGGGCCACGACCTCGGTATCCGTTTCGGACTTGAAGCTCACGCCCTGCGAAATGAGAAATTCCTTGATCTCAACGTAATTTTCGATGATGCCGTTGTGAATGACGGCAAATTTTCCGCCCTCGCTGACGTGGGGGTGAGAGTTGACGTTGTTCGGCGCGCCGTGGGTCGCCCAGCGGGTGTGTCCCATGCCGATGGTGCCCTCCACGTCCGCGCCGCCGTGAACGAGCTCGCTCAAAACTTTCAGCCGGCCGACGGACTTATGCACCTCAAGCGTGTGCCGCGGCGAAACGACCGCGATGCCCGCGCTGTCATAGCCGCGATATTCCAAACGGGCAAGCCCGTCAAGCAGAATGGGGGCGGCCTGCTCGCTGCCGACGTATCCAACGATTCCGCACATAAAAAAATTCTCCTTTATGATCTCAAAAAAATAGTCCGCGGAGCGCAAAGCTCCGCCGCAGGACGCAATGCGCCCTGCGCGATCAAAAGGGGAAACGCACAGAAATTTCACCTTTTCCGTTCCGTCACAGCCCCTTTGTTCCGCGGTCGCCCGCGTATTTGTCGGCTGTGTGCGCGCCGGAACCGCACGGGGAAGCATCCGCCGAAAATTCGATCACTTCCCGCCTCGTCGTCCTCCGTGAAGGAGGCTCATGGCGCTTTGTCGGTATTGATCCGAAATCTCCTTTCTCTGTCTGTGCTGCTTGAATGGAATTTATCTCCACCGTCAGGATATGACGGAAGAAAGCTATAAAATGTTCCCGCGCGGGGCAAAGTAAGGCAAAGAAATTTTTGCAGGGGGGCTTATCATGATCACCGCCTTTGTCCGCACGATCCTTTTGTACTTCATCATCATGCTCGGTCTGCGGCTGTCGGGCAAGCGCCAGATCGGCGAGCTGGAGCCGACCGAGCTGGTGCTCATGATGCTCATTTCCGACCTTGCCGCCGTGCCGATGCAGGACTTCGGCATCCCGCTTTTGAACGGCGTGGTGCCGATCGTGACGCTGCTCGCGCTCTCGATGCTGCTCTCGTATGGCTGTATGCGCTCGATCCGTCTGCGGCGGCTCGTGTGCGGCAGCCCGACCACGCTCATTAAGGACGGCGTTTTGCAGCAGCCCGCGATGCGGGCGAACCGCTTTACGCTCGACGAGCTGATCGAGGCGTTGCGCAGTCAGGGCGTGACGGACCTCACCACGGTGAAGTATGCCATTTTGGAAACGGACGGGCAGCTCTCGGTGCTGCTCTATCCCGCCGAGCAGCCGGCGACGCCAAAACAGCTCGGCCGCGCGGTGAAGGACGACCTTTTTCTCCCGCAGGTGCTCATCAACGACGGACGTGTGCTCGACGACGGTCTGCGCTATCGCGGCTTGAGCCGCAGCTGGCTTACGCGCGAGCTGGCATCCCGCGGCTTTCACGCGGCGTCCGAGGTGCTGCTTTTTTCCATCGACGACGCGGGAAGAATCCTCTGCATCGGAAAGGAAGGAACGAAATGAAGCATTGGCTCCCACCTTTTTTAGTGCTTGCGCTGCTCTTTGGCGGCGCGATGGCCAACGCGCGCTATGTCGCGCAAAGTGTGGAGGACTGGTGCGCGGGTGTGGAGATTGCCCTCGCCGCCGCCGAGACGGAGGGTTGGGACGGCGCGCTCGACGCGCTCGATGCCGTTCACGGCGACTGGGACATGCGGCAAACCTATTTTCACATCATGGTCGAGCATGACGAGCTGGACGCGGCGGAAAATCTTTTCGCCGTTTCGCGCAGCTCCATCGAGAGCGAGGACACGGAGGAGCTTCGCACCAACGTTGCGGAGCTGCTCACGCAGCTTCGCCTTCTGCGCGAGATGGAGGAAATTTCGATCAGGAATATCCTTTAATTCTTGTCGGCCAAGAGCTTGTTGAGCTCGTGCATGAAAGTGTCGATATCCTTGAACTGACGGTAGACGGAGGCGAAGCGGACGTAGGCGACCTCGTCCACTGAGCGCAGCTTGTCCATCACCTGCTCGCCGATGGCCTCGGTCGAGACCTCGCGCTCGAGGGAGTTCTGCAAATTCTGCTCGATCTCCTCGCTGATACGCTCAAGCTCGTCGAAGGGCACGGGGCGCTTCTCACAGGCACGGATCATGCCGCGCAGCACCTTGCTCCGGTCGAAGCTCTGACGTCTGCCGTCCTTTTTAATGACGACCATCGGTAGGCTCTCCACCGTCTCATAGGTCGTAAAGCGCTTTTCGCACGACAGGCACTCGCGGCGGCGGCGAATGCTGCTGCCTTCCTCCGCCGGACGGGAATCGACGACCTTGCTTTCCTTGTAACCGCAGTAGGGGCATTTCATAGGCGCGCACCTCATTTTTTCTGATTTTGTACAATATCAACTTTATTATAGCACAGTCTTTTTGAAAATGGTAGACATAATTTTGAAGTTTTTCAAAATATCGGGCGTTTCCTGTCGTCGAAGGCATAGATGATGTGTGGCGCTCCGCCGACCTCCTCCACGCGCGCGAAGCAGAACAGCTCCGGCAGCGGCCAGGGGCGCGCGGGGGAATACGGCAGGGCGAGCTCCAGCCGTCCGCCGCTTTCGCGGTGCAGGGCGCGGGAGAAGGCCACTTCCCAACGGGCGTTCGGAAAGCGCACCGCCGCATAGCGCCGCCAGACCGTCTGAGCTTCCATCCTCCCGCCTCCCCGCAAAAAAGCTGCCTGTACACTCTATGCACAGGCAGCCTTGCTTATCTCCGCTTTTCACTTGATCTCATAGCCGCCCCGCACGAGCAGCCTGGTCGTCGCCGCGGTCGCCTTGACGCCGCGGCCCTCAATGGTCATCATGCACAGATGGTTTTTGGTGAGGCTCGCGCCGTTATCGACGCTCGTACCGGCGGTCGAGTCGATCAGCCCCGGGCTGGAGGGCGAGACGACCGATGCAGTGCCCACGCGCAGCATGATCTCGCAGCCGATCGCGCCGTAGAGGACCTGTCCGCTCGACATCGTGACGACCACGAAGCTCTCCGCCGTGCCGGCGCTCGCTCCCTCGTCCGACGTCTGCGAGCCGTACTTCTCCTCCAGCTTTTTCACGTCCACCTGCACTTGCTCGGTAAGCTCCCTGGCGGCGGTATCCTTGCGCGCGGCGAGCTTTTCGTCCACCGTTGTCATAAGCTCCGGCAGAAATTTTTCGTTGAGGTAGCTCAGCGTCACGAGCGGATCGGACGAGGAGCCGGCCGTTCCCGCCGCGATGACGGAGACCGACAGGAGCGTCAGGCTTGCGAGCAGGAGCGTAAAGAGCCGTGTGAGCGCGTGAGGAGTTTTTTTCATGATGTACCTTCCTTTTCTTTTGCACGGGGGCTATGTTGCGGCAAGAGCTGCCGCGAAAGAAGAGGACGTGCCGCCCCCTTCTTTCGGGCGTTTTCAGATCAGCTGCGTATTGCCAAGCCCGAAGCTCACCGCGATGGCGGCGTCGATACGCTCCATCAGCTCGCCGTCCACATGGCCCATGCGCTCGCGCAGGCGGCGCTTGTCGAGCGTGCGCACCTGTTCGAGCAGCACCACGCTCTCGCGCGGCAGACCGTGATCCGGCGCGGAAAGCGCGATATGCGTCGGCAGCTTCGCCTTATTCGTCTGAGACGTGATCGCGGCGGCGATCACCGTCGGGCTGTAGCGGTTGCCGGTGTCGTTCTGAATGATGAGCACCGGACGCACGCCGCCCTGCTCGCTCCCGACCACGGGAGAGAGGTCGGCGTAATAGATATCGCCTCGTCTGACATTGGTATCCACGCTTCGTTCACACTCCGAGAAGAAGTTCCCGCCGCGGCCTTCGCGTCAGGTCACTTTCATTCTCCCACACTCGGACGGGATTTATACGGAGCGTGATGAATTTCTCCGCTCCTCCGTCCACGCTATCCTATGCGCGGACATCGGGCGCGGTGCTTATCCGAGAAGCTGGAGGTTGTGGTCGATGCACCTGCCACCGAGGTAATAGCAGCGCGGCACGCGCTTGCTGACAGCGCAGAGCAGCTCGTAGCTGATGGTGCCGCACTGCTTGGCGGCGGTCTCGATGAGCTGATGCTCGCCGAACACCTCAATCTCGTCGTCGACCTGAAGCTGCGGGAGGTCGGTCACGTCGATCATGCACATATCCATGCAGATGCGCCCGACCTGCCGCGCCTCGCCGTAGGGCGTGAACACGCGGAGCTTGCCGGAGAGCGCGCGGAACAATCCGTCGGCGTAGCCGATGGGCAGCACCGCGATACGGCTCGGCCTTGTCGTGAAGAACTGCCGGCCGTAGCTGACGGAGGTGCCGGGGTCAAAGTCCTTGATGGTGGAAACGGTGGTCTTGACGGTCATCACGGGCTTCATGCCCAGCCTTTCGGCAAGACCGCCCGTACCGTAGAGAATGATGCCGCAGCGCACCATGTCCCACGCCCATTCGGGATAATTTGCGATGCCGCCGGCGTTGCAGCAGTGGTGCAGGCGGAATTTGAAATGTCCCTGCATTTCCACAGCGCCGATCATGCGCAGGAAACGCTCGTGCTGGATCTTCGTGAACTCCACGCACTCGTCCGCGTCCTCGTCCGAGACGCAGAAGTGTGTGAACACGCCCTCCACGTCCAGCCCCGGAAGCGTGAGAACCTTCAGAATGTCGCGCAGGCTCGCCTCAAAGTGCGCGTCGTCACATTGGAAGCCGAGACGGCCCATGCCGGTGTCGAGCTTGATGTGGATTTTCATCGTCCCGCCCGCGCGGACGGCGGCGAAGGAATACGCCTCGGCAATGGCAAGGTTCGGCACCGCCTGCGTCATGTCGTTCTTCAGAATGCGCCCGGCCTGATCGGCGGGCGTGAAGCCCAGCATCAGAATGGGGAGTTTGATGCCGTTGACGCGCAGCTCCTCGCACTCGTCGAGGTTCGACACCGCGAGATACGCCGCGCCGAGCCTTTCGAGGTGCTTCGCCACGCGCACCGCGCCGTGGCCGTAGGCATCGGCCTTCACCACGCCGAGGAGCTTTGCTCCCGACCCCACCTGCCCTTGGATGGTCTCAAAATTATGCGTCAGATTATCCAAGCTGATCTCTGCCCAAGTCCTTTTGAGGGTGCTTTCCATATAAGCTCACGGCTTTCCTTCCAAGTGTAACGCAAGGTGTTCCGCGCGGCAGGGAGAAACGCTCAGCCGCCGGCTTCGCTTTCGTCCGCCGCCATTGTATCACAAAAAGCAAAGCTCGTAAACTCCATAAATGCGGTAATTTTATCCTTTTCCGCGATTTCCGCGCGCAGCGGCGCGTCGTCGGCGTCGAACCAAAGCGTACATCGGATCGTTTCACCGCCGGCCTCGCTCTCAAAGCACAGTCGCAGGGCGCGGACGATTTCGCCGCCGTATGCGATCTCCTCCTCGCCATGCTCGAGCAGCCAGCCCTCTCCGGCGGCGCGGAGCGCAAGGGGCACGCAGGTCACGGCGCTGACGCC
Source organism: Lachnospiraceae bacterium (assembly GCA_963654505.1). Taxonomy (GTDB): domain Bacteria; phylum Bacillota; class Clostridia; order Oscillospirales; family Oscillospiraceae; genus Hominicoprocola. The sequence continues at coordinate 1,864 of CAVKBJ010000131.1, read as the reverse complement.
GCCTGGCGTCTCTCCCGCGCCGAGCACGAGACCGTCGTATTCGAGCTTGAGCGTATCGGCGGCGAGATGCGCCGTCACGCCCGCGAGCAGCTCCGGCGCAAGAACGGTGATCTTGGTATCCGTTTCGTCGGCGTCAAAGCGGAGCGTATAGCGCTCATTTTTCTCCTCACCCGCGATTTCGACCTCGGCGGTGGCCGTGTAGCCGGTGAGCGCGGCGTAGCGCGTCTGCACCGTCTCCGCGCGGGAGACGGTCTCCTTTGTGCGGCAGGCGGTGAGAGAGAACAGGAGCAGAGCGCTGAGCAGCAGCGCGGCAAGCCTTCGCATAGGACGTCCCTCCATGAAAAATGATCTTCTCATACCTATGCCGCACGCTCTCGGGCTATGTCCGGCGCGTGCGGAAAAGAGTTGCCCTTTGGCACGAAATGTGTCATAATGACGGCAGCTCACAAGCATCGGAGGTATCCCATGAAAAAGAAACTGCTGTCGCTCGTCTGCGCGCTTGCGCTGACGATCTCGCTGGTCCCCGCCGCGCAGGCGCTTGAGGGAGAGGGAACGCGCGCCGCGCAGGCGCTCGCATCCCTCGGCCTTGTGACCGGCACCGAAGCAGGCTATGCCGTTGACGACGACGCCACGCAGGAGCAGGCCGCCGCGCTGCTCGTGCGTCTGCTCGGCGCGGAGCGGTCTGCGAAGGCCGACCGCCGCAACTGCGGCTGGGCCAACGTCCCAGGCTGGGCGTGGAGCGCAGTGAACTACTGCGCCTATGAGGAACTAATCCTGTGGAACGAGTATCACGCCGGAGACGCGCTGGACGCGGAGCTTTGGTGCGCCATGCTGCTGCGCGCGCTCGGCTATGGCGGCGAGATTGGTACGAGCGCTGCGCGGACGGCGCTGCGCATCGGCATTGTCTCCCGCTCGCTTGAAGGAACGCTTACGCGCGCCGACCTTTTTGAAACGGCGCTTGCCGCGCTGACCTATCCCATGGCCGACGGCAGTACGCTGCTCGACGGCTTGATCGCAAAGAAGCTCTACGCTGTCGCCGCGGTCGATGCGCTGGGCCTGCGCGGTGAAGCGCTGACCGCTCGTGCGGCCGCCGACCGGTATCGCTCCGCCATTCTCTGCCTTGACCTTTACGACGACGAGGAGTCCGTCGAGACCGGCGATCCGTCCTCCAACGCCAGCGCCTTCCTCATTTCGTCGGACGGTCTTGCTGTGACGAACTATCACTCCATCGACGGTGCGCTCTCCGGCACGGCAGAGCTCGTGACGGGCGAAAGGCTTGCCATCGACCGTGTGCTCTACTACGACGAGGATGTTGACCTTGCCGTGATCCGTCTTGCGCGCACGACCGAGGAGGGCGAGACGATCCCACGATTCAATGCCATCACGCTCGCGGGTACAAGGGAGGTACGCATGGGCGACACGGTCTATGCGCTCGGCAATCCGCTGGGGCTCGGCCTTGCCATGAGCCAGGGTATCGTGAGCGCCACGGCGCATGAGTCCAGCCTTTCGACGCTGCCCTGCATCGTCAGCGACGCGACCATCTCGCGCGGTTCGAGCGGCGGCGCGCTGCTCAATGAGTACGGTCACGCGGTCGCCGTTACGACCGGCGCGTACACCTACGGCAACAATATGTACCTGTGCGTGCCGCTCGATCCCGTGATGGAGGCCGATCTCACCGGCGAGGGCCTGACGCTCTCCGAGGTGCTCGACGCCGTGACCGCGGCGCGTGAGGCCGCCGAGGCGGAAGCTGACAAAGCGGAGAAATGACGGAGCTGACCGAATATAAAGGACGCTGCCCGGTCGGGCAGCGTCCTCAGTCTGTCGAAAAAGTCCGGCTGGAGCTGGGCTTTTTCTGATAGATATG
>CAVKBJ010000130.1:0-4755 GCA_963654505.1 Lachnospiraceae bacterium | reverse complement strand
CCCTGCTCGTTGTAAGCGTCCCGGAAGTCATAGCACGCCTGACGCATGGCCTGCCACATCATAGTCGCCTGAATGGCCGGGTCGCCGTTGTCGATGTAGTCGCCAAAGTACATGGTAACAGGGCTGTTCTTCTCCAGTACGGCCTTGAAGTCCTCGCTGTCCGCGCTGGGGGCTCCGCCGGGCTCAATGGCAACAATGGCGGCAATGTGGTCGGTGTAGCGAGCCGCCGTCCAGCCGGGGCCGCCGCCCTGAGAATGGGTCACCAGAATGGAGTTCTTGCCTGTACGCTCATATACCTCGTCAATGGTGGCGGCCACGGCCTTTGCCACGGTCTCATTGTCAAAATCGCCGCCCATGTCAGAGGTCATGCCGGTGTCCGGCGTCATCTGGCGGAAGAACTGATCTACGGACGCCGCATCGTTGGGGAACTGAGAGCCTTCGTTGACAACGGACTCACCATTCTCCCAGCGGCCGATGCGGAACTGAGTGTACCAGCGCTGATCCAGCGTCTTGGTACTGATGTCACCGCTGACGGAAGTAGCGCCCGCCTCGCCCCGCCGGGGCTCGTCAATGAGGAACACGCTGTGGCCTTTGCGGAGGAACATATCAGACCAGCTCTCCCGGCCATCCAGGGTAGTCATCCAGCCCATGCGGGACTGACCGTAGCCGTGGAGGAACACCATGGGAAGTCCGGTTTCCTCCGCGGGGATCTGATAGAGCACGTTGGCGTGATCCACATGGGCGGTCTGACCGGCTCCGGTTTCCTCCCACTGATTTTCGGGATCGAAGGTCCCGTCGGAGATGAGGGTGATGCTGCCCGCGGAGAAAATGCCCTGCTCTGAAATGTAGAGCGCTTTGACGCCGTCCTCGGTCGGTTGAGTGTTATCGTTCTGCGAATCGTCCGTATTCGTCACGTTGCTGCCGCAGGCGGCCAAAGACAGGATCATTAGCACAGCCAACAGCAGACTGCCGAACTTTTGAACGTTTTTCATCGTGCATTCTCTTTTACTTCTGCTCGTCTATCGGCGGAACCATTTCGGCATACTTTTTGAGCATTTCCGGGGTGCTGGTGTAGAAGCGCACATTCTTATTGAGGGCGGCGATCTGTGTCATTTCGTCATCCGTCAGGGCGAAATCAAAGAGGTCAAAGTTGGCCTTGATATGCTCCGAATTCTTGGAGCCGGGAATGACGATATTGCCGCTCTGGACGTGCCAGCGAAGGATGATTTGGGGCGCGGACTTGCCGTACTTCTTGCCAATCTGGGCAAAAAGCGGCTCCTGAAGCAGCGCCTTGTCGCCGTGGCCCAGCGGATACCACGCCTGCGGCACGATGCCGTTCTCTTTCAGGAATGCCTTTAATTCCGGCTCCTGATTGTAGGGGTGCAGCTCGGTCTGCAAAACCGTGGGCTTTACTTCACAGATAGAGAGGATCTCCTCGATCTGCTCCTTTTTGAAGTTGGACAGGCCGATAGCGCGCACCTTGCCCTCCTTGTAGGCTTTTTCCATCTGACGGTAGCCCGCCACATGGTTGCCCGCGGGCTGGTGGATCAGCAGCAGATCGATGTAGGGGGTATCCAAACGTGAAAGGGTCTTGTCCACCGCATCGAACTGCTCATAGAAGCTGGGCCACAGCTTGGTTTCCAGGAAGATCTCCTCCCGCTGCAAGCCGGACTTTTTCATGGCGCGGCCAACGGCCTTTTCGTTTACATAGGCATTGGCGGTGTCGATCAGGCGATAGCCGTTCTGCAAAGCGCTGACGCAGGAGGCCTCCGCCTCGTCCGGGGTCAGAAGAAAAGTACCGATTCCGGCCATAGGCATTTTCACGCCGTTATTGAGAGCTGCGTATTCCATAAAATATTCCTCCTTAAATGTTCTTTCCGAGTTTCGCGGCATCGGTCTTGTTGGTCGCCATGCCGCCGTAGGTCATGCCGTAGAGAGCAGCGAAGCGTTTCATGGTGTACTTGCCCGCCTCCAGCATCCGTTTTTCGGGAGCAGCGCCCTGAAACACGAAATACAGCTTGCGGCCGGACAGTTCGCCGCTCTCCACCTTGCCATAGAAACGATCCAGTACATTGCGGACGCTGCCGCAGATGTTGTGCCAGTAGACAGGAGAGCCGATGACGATGGTATCCGCCTGCTTCATGGCGTTGATAACAGTATCCAGCCCATCACCGGGTAGGTTTTGGCCGTATGCGCCGATGGTGTAGTCCGTGAGGTTCAGGGTCTTATACTCGCGGCCTTTCAGCAGCTCCGCCGTCAGCGCGGCGGTGTTGCCGTTCTTGTTGGGACTTCCGTTAATGAATAAAATACGCATGTTATTTGCACTCCTTCAAAATTTCGTAAATTTCATCGTGCGTCAGCTTCTTGCAGCAGCCTGCGGTGATGTTGGTGGAGTCGGCAATGGTGCGGAAGTCGGTGTCGGCGGGAATGCCCAATTCCGTAAAGCTGGTCGGCAGACCGATCTCCCTGATGAACGCCGCCAGCGCCTCGATACCGGCAAGCGCGGTCTCCTCGTCGCTGTCCTTGGGCGCGACGCCCCAGACGTTCTGTGCAAAATGTGCGAACCGCGCCGCGCCGGATTTGTAAATGTGACGGTACAGAACAGGGTGAATGACCGCCAGGCCCGCGCCGTGGTTACAGTTGGTGTAAGCGCCGAGCTGATGCTCGATCTGGTGGGCCTGAAAATCCGTGACCTTGCCGATCTTCAGCACGCCGTTCTCCGCCATGGCGGACGCCCACGCCAGCTCACTTCTGGCATCATAATTCTCCGGGTCGGTCAGCAGCACACGGATATTGCGGATGACGCTGCGCATGACGGCCTCGTTCATGTCGTCGGACAGATTATTCTCATCCGGTTTGCCGAAATAGGTCTCCATCGCGTGGCTGAGCGTGTCGAACGCGCCGGAGAGCACCTGCTTCATGGGGACGGACAGCGAATAGCTTGGGTCTAAGAACGCAAATTCTGCCTGTGCGCCCCAAAGCGTGCCCTTGATCTTCTTTTCCTCATTGGTGATGACCGCACCGCTGTTCATCTCGCTGCCGGTGCCGAACACGGTGACGATGGTGCCGAGGGGAATAAACTTCGTGGGCAGGGTATGCTTTGTGTACTGCATCTCCCAAATATCTTCATCTAAGTTGGCCTGTGCGGACACCACCTTGCAGCAGTCGGACACCGAGCCGCCGCCCACGGCGAGGATCAGATCGACAAGGTTCTCCCGTGCCAGCTTTGCGCCCTCCTGCACTTTTGCGTAGGTGGGGTTGGACATGATGCCGCCGAATTCCACGACACGCTTGCCTTGCGCGTTCAGGATACCCATCACCTCGTCGTACACGCCGCTGCGCTTGATGGAACCGCCGCCATAAGCGAGCATGACAGTCTCGCCGTAGTTCCCCAGCAGACTGCCGAGGTACTCTTTCACGCCGCCCTTGCCGAAATAAACCTTCGTCTTGTTCTCGAAAATAAAGTTGTTCGTAAAAACACGCCCCTTCTGAAAAATATTCCGCTTGCGGAAATGTCTCCGCTGTGTTATGATGCGGTTGCTTGGTTCGGTTGTTGTGGTCGATTATAATTTCCGATTGCTGCAATCGGTCAATAGGCTTTTGAAAGAAAAATTTGAACTTTTTGTGAACATTGAGGAGCGATCTATGCTTTTTACCATGATGCAGGTCTGTAAGGAGACCAATATGACCTATCAGACGCTGAAATTTTACTGCAACGAGGGTCTTGTTCCCAACGTCAAGCGCGACAAGAACAACCGCCGCGTCTTTGATGAGCGGGACGTCGCGTGGATCAAGAGCCTGACCTGCCTGAAAAAATGCGGCATGAGCATTCAGGAGATGAAAGAGTACCTTGACCTCTGCCTGCAAGGGGAGGCCACGATCCCGCGACGCAAGGTGATGCTCGCGCAGAAGCAGGAGGCGCTGCGCGAGACCGTGCGGGAGGTGCAGGAGAGCATCGCCTACATCGACTGGAAGCAGAATTTCTACGACGAGATACTCTCCGGCAAGCGCCCGTATGAAAGCAACCTGACACGCGCGGAGAAATGAGCCCGCCGAGTTGCTTGCGTTTGCCTGACCGGGCGAAACGGGCAGGTGCGCCGAATGCGGAAACGTCCGGCTTTGCCGGTCGGATACCGGGACGCGGCAGATGTCAAACACAGCCATGTATGAGATCAGCGGAGACAGTCGACACAGGCTGTCTCCGCTGATGCCTTTTATTGAATGCATCGGTGCAAAATATGACGATGCGAATGCGCGCAAAGCGGCTTTTTGCATTTCTCTGATGAGCGATATTTTTTGTTATGAAGCGAGCGCAAATTCGCAGGTGTATTCTTTGATTATAGCGCCCCACGCCTTGCGCCGCCCACGGCTGAAAATAAGATTCGGCTTATTGACTGCTGTGCCGAAAAAAGCATCGTCCCGCCAAAATGAAACTGACGGAGCAATGCTTTTGACCACATAAAATGCCACAGACAGCACCGGGACACACGGGAAACACAGGGTGCAAGATGTCAGGAAAGGAATTGGAATTGAGAGGAAACCGCTAAAAATGGTTAAAAAGTGCAGGAAAAACATTGTGGCAGTTCTTTGACTGGTACAAAATAAGCATAGCACCCGAAGCGTATATGAAGCCTCGGAGGCTATGCTTATTTTTGTTATAATGAGAGGGCAATGGACGGACGGTTTCTTTGATGAGCCAGGCGCTCGAGCTGTAAACAGTCCTCCGCCCTCTTGTTATAAAGATTCGATCAAGCA
>CAVKBJ010000129.1:0-8764 GCA_963654505.1 Lachnospiraceae bacterium | reverse complement strand
CTTGGCGAACTTCTCGCCGCCGTGGACCACGCGGTGGCCGACCGCGTCGATTTCCTTCATCGAGCCGATGACGCCGTTCTTCGCGTCGGAAAGGGCGTTGAGCACCGCCGCGATGGCTTCGTTGTGCGTCGGCATAGCGACGTCGGCGGCCTTGACGGGCTCCTTGCCCTCGATCTGGGGCTTGTAGGTGAACTTGCCATCGATGCCGATGCGCTCGCACAGGCCCTTGGCGAGCAGCGCGCCGGTGGCGGGATCGAGCAGCTGATACTTCAGAGAAGAGCTGCCTGCGTTGATGACTAAAACATTCATTTCGTTTCCTCCGTTTTCCAGTGGGCAATGTCTTGTAATGCGGCCCAAATTCAGATAAAATGGATTGTGTCGGCGTCGGATCGCTCCGGCGGGCAGGTACATACATTTCTTATTATAGCAAAGATTTTTCTGATGACAACCATAAATTTTTTTGTAGCCGCCGAAATTGTAACCTTTTTGAGATGATTTTTATGAGAACTGTTGGTATAATCTGTGAGTATAATCCTTTCCACCGCGGCCATGCGTGGCAGCTTGCCGCGCTGCGTGAGCGCTTCGGCGCGGAAACGGCGGTCGTGTGCGCCATGAGCGGCAGCTTCGTCCAGCGGGGCGACTTCGCCGTACTGCGCGCCCATGCCCGCGCGGAGGCCGCCGTGCGCGGCGGCGCGGACCTCGTGCTCGAACTGCCTTTGCCGTGGGCGATCTCGTCCGCCGAGGGCTTCGCCTCGGGCGGCGTCGGCGTCCTCGCGGCGACCGGCGCGGTGGATACGCTCGCCTTCGGCAGCGAGTGCGCCAACGCGGAAACGCTCAGGGTCGTCGCCGCGGCGCTGGAGTCCGAGCCCTTTTCCGCGCTGCTTCGCCGAAAACTCAAGGAGGGCGTTTCTTTCGCCGCGGCGCGGGAGAGCGCTGTGCGCGAGCTGCTCGGCGACCGGGCGAACGCGCTCGCGCGGCCGAACGACATTTTAGGCGTGGAATACTGCAAGGCTATCGCCCGGCAGGGCTCCGCGATGGATACGCTGGCGTTGCCGCGCATGGGCGCCGGACACGACGCGGGCGCGGCGGAGAGCTTCGCCTCCGCGAGCCATATCCGCTCCCTGCTCCTGCGCGGCGGGGACGCCGATGCCTTCCTCACACCGGAGAGCGCGGAGCTCTATGCGCGCGAGCGCGCCGCGGGCCGCGCGCCGGCGGCGATGGCGAACGCCGAACGGGCGGTTCTCTCCCGCCTGCGCGCCATGCGGGAGGAGAACTTCGCACTTTACGACGCGGGCGGCGAGGGGCTTTACCACCGCGTCTATGCCGCCGTACAGAGCGAAACGACCGTCGAGGACATTCTCGCCGCGGCGAAGTCGAAGCGCTACGCCTACGCGCGGCTGCGGCGGTTGCTGCTTGCCGCGTTCCTTGGCGTCACGCCGGGGGATACGCCGCCGCGCGTGCCCTATCTGCGCGTACTCGCCTGCAATGCGCGCGGGCGCGAGCTGCTGCGGCGGATGAAAAAGACCGCCGCCGCGCCGATCCTCACCAAAAGCGCGGACGTGCGGAAGCTGGACGCGCAGGCGCAGCGGCTTTTCGCCCTCACCGCCCGCGCGGAGGAGCAGTACGTCCTCTCCTATCCGTCCCTCGCCGCGGCGAAGCCCGGCGGCGCGTGGACGACCGACCCCGTCATTCTCTGATGCAACATAGAAAGGAGCATTTCCCATGAAAAAACTGCTTGCCTTACTTACCGCCTGTTCGCTCGTGCTGACGCTCGCCGCCTGCGGCGCAAAGGCCGAGCCGTCCGACACCGGCTCCGCGGACGAACCCGCGGAGGAAACGCTGCAAATCGTCCTCGGCGCGCCGCTGACCTTTGAGGCGGACACCTATGCCGACGACGGCACGCTGTTGCTGAGCGAAAAGTACGAGCTGCCGCAGCTCGCGCTGCAAACGGCGGACGGTTCCCTCGTTTCGGACGCATCGGCGCAGACGAACGGCGCGGGAAACGCGCAGTCGGCGGAGGCCGCCGTGTGCGGCGCCTTCAACGCCGAGATGCAGCGCGTGCTGACCGCCGCGCACGCGGAGAGCGCGGAGATCGCGCAGGAGGCGCGCGACTATTATAACTCCCTTGATGATGAGAGCAGATCCAACTTCTTCGGCCCGTGGGCGAGCGAGATGAGCACCGTCAACACCTATCAGACCGACGGGCTTCTGAGCGTCACCGCCGAGGCTTACACCTACTACGGCGGCGCGCACCCGAACACCGCCACGCGCACGTGGAACTTCGACTTGCACAGCGGCGAGTTCCTCACCCTCGATCTGCTCGACGCGCAGGCCACCGGCAGCGGCGACGGCGGCTCGAGTCAGGCGCGCACCTCGACCGACAGCGCGCTCGGCAGGACACTCATCAGCGTGCTCTCCTATTCCGTCCTCGACCAGATCCGGGAGCAAAACCTGAGCGAGGGCTACTTCGAGGATTACGAGTCCTACGTCAACGACCTTTCCACCAACGCTGACTTTTACTTTGACGCCGAGGGCATAAACCTCGTTTTCGACGTCTACGTGATCGCGCCCTACGCCGCCGGGCCGCAGACGTTCCACATTCCGTACAGCACCTTCTATAACGCGCTCTCTCCGCGCACGCAGTCGCTGCTCGACGTGCCGCAGGACGAGATCGTGCTGGCCGATTACTACACCACGCAGACGCTCTGGTCGTGGTTCTACATGACCACCGCGCCGCTCGACACCGACGGCGCGCCCGCGGCGGAGGAGGGCTTTCTGACCTACTACCACTGCGCGATCGGCGGCGTGACGACGATGGACGCTCTGCGCGAGCTGCTGTGCGAGCACGTCAGCGGGGAGGTCGCCGACGAGTGGCTTGCCGAAGAGCCGGTACGCTTCGCCGAGTACGACGGCGTGCTCTGCTCCTATCAGGCCGACCGCGGCAGCGACCTCACCATCGGCGGCACGGACTACAAGGTCACATTCAACGGCGACGGCGGCGAGCTGACCCAGACCGTTTCCCGTCAGGACTGGGACGCCGACGGAAACATCTATCTCACCGGCGAAACGGACGAGTATGTTTACCCCTTCACGCTGGTGGACGGTCACGCGGTGTTCTCCGCGTTCCCCTGCCCGCTCTGACCCTATTGAAAAGCACAAAAAAGCGGAAACTGATAGGACCAGTTTCCGCTTTTTTTCTGTGCTTTTTTGTCGGCTTAATCGACGTGTTCGCTCGCGCGCATGGCGAGGATGGTACGCTCGATGAGCGCGTCGAGATCCCAGCCGAGCATCTCCGCGCCGCGCTCGATGACCTCGCGCGAGCAGCCGGCGGCGAACTTCTTATCCTTGTACTTCTTCTTGACGGACTTGACCTCGAGATCGTCCACGCTTTTGCTCGGACGCATGATGGCGACCGCGCCGATAAGGCCGGTGAGCTCGTCGGTGGCGAAAAGGACCTTCTCCATCTCGTGCTGCGGCTCGGGAAGACCATCAAAATGCAGGCCGTAGCCGTGGCTGGCGGTCGCGCGGATGAGGCGCTCGTCAAGGCCGCGCTCGCGCATGATCTCCTGCGACTTGATGCAGTGCTCGTCGGGATACAGCTCAAAATCGAGATCGTGCAGAAGGCCCACCGTCTCCCAGAAATCGGCCTCGCCGCCGTAGCCCAGCTCGTTCGCGTACCAGCGCATCACGTCGCCGACGATCTGCCCGTGCCTGAGGTGGAACTCGCCCTTGTTGTACTCCCGCAGCAGCGCCCACGCCTGCTCCTTTGTCAATGCCATAGCAATGCCTCCTTATAGATCCTCGTCCGTGAAGTGGACGTGATTGAAAATGTGGTCGGAGCAGAAGCAGTGATAGCCCGCGCACTTCGAGCAGTAGCGGAATTGCAGCTCCGGGTTCGTGACGTCCGTGCGGCCGCAGACGGCGCACTTGTGGCGGCAGCCCTGCGAGGACTGCTCGCGCTGCGTCTGACGGACGGTGTTGTGGAAGTGCGCGGCCTGCGCGCCGCGCACCTTCTCGCGCTTCAAAAGGCGTGTCAGCTCCGGCGCGAAGAACACGAAGAAGTTCAGCAGCGCCACGAGCGGCAGCGCCGCGCCGATCCAATAGCGGGCGGCGGCGCAGAAGAAGATGTTGTACGCGAAGTAGCACGCGTCCAAAATGGCCATCCACTTGATCTTGACGGGAATGATGAAGAACAGAAGCACCTGCGCGTCGGGATAGAGCATGGCGAAGGCGAAGAACATCGCAAGGTTCACGTAGGCCGCGCCGGACACCTGATAGTCGATGCCGGTGACGAGGCTCACGGCGACCGCGCCGAGCGCCGTGAGCAGCACGCCGCTGAGGTAGTAAATGGTGAACTTCGCCGTGCCCCACTCGCGCTCGAGCGTCGAGCCGATCCAGTAGTAGAAATAGCAGCTCACAAGCAGCCAGAAGGGGCGTGCGTCCGTCGGCAGGAAGCTGAACGACAAAATCCGCCAGAGCTGGCCCGACTTGATCCCCGCCCAGCTGAAGCTGAGAATGGAGTAAAACGAGACGTTGCTCAACGAGGAAAATACGGAGAGCAGATAGAAGGCGATGTTGCCGATAACGATGTAGAGCATCAGGTTCGGGACGCCGAAGCGCGGATGCAGGGCGCAGAAGCGGTCGATGCGGCGGCGAAGTGAGTTCAAGGTCAATTCCTCCAGTAAGTATAGATCATTCTGTTGCATTGTACCCCAAGCGGGCGGAAAAGTCATTACCAAATTATAAATTCTCGGCCGCCCGCGCGCCGCCGCGTCATTCCGCCGCCTCGGGCGCGGCCTTATCCCACGGGAGCGGGAGCCTTTGGACAAGGCCGATGAGCTGGCCGGAGATGAGCACGGTCAGCAGCGAGCAGCCGATGCGCCGCAGAGGGATATAGGTGAGCGACAGTCCCAGCACGACAAGGTCGGTGGAGAGGTAGGCCCACTGGATGCCGACGCCCGTGACGTGCGCGAGGCACATGGCGAGCGCGTCGTCCCCGCCCGAGGCGCCGCCCGCGCGGACGGAAAGCCCCGCGCCGACGCCGACGAACAGCGCGCCGAGCACGGCGGCAAGCAGCGGCAGCTCCGCAAGCTGCGGCCAGAGCGGCGGGAAGAGCTCAAAGACCTTGTAGGCGGCGGAGAAGCCCACGGTCGCGATGAGCGAGTAGGCGATGAAGGTCTTTCCTAGCAGCCGCCAGCCCCAGGCGTAGCACAGCAGGTTCATCACGAAGCCCGACACGGCGGGAGAGACGGAGAACCAGTGGTCGAGCAGCAGCGTCGCGCCGAGCACGCCGCCCTCGGTGATACCGGAGATGGAGTGGACGTGGTAAAGCCCGAAGGCTAAAAAGGCGCTGGAGAAAAAGGCCGTCAGGCATCGCCACGGCTCAAGGGAGCGGACTGTGCCGCGCACCTCGGTGCGGAGTGCGCGGAGAGAAGCGGATAACAAAATAAAACCTCGCGATCTGTTATGAATTTTTTTAGCTCGGGCGCGGCTTTCGCGCGCAAGCCCGCGGGGGAGAGCGGAAAGGAGACGTCAGAATTTTCCGCCGCGGTGGGAGAAGCCGCCGGAGTTGACGGTCGTGCCGCCGGAGAACTTGGGGCCGCCGTGAGGGTGGTTGTGGTCGCCGGACTCCCGCTTGATGGGCGTGCGGATCTCGGTGGTGTGGGTGAAGCGGTCCTCGCGCACGGTGATCTCCGTGCCGCCGGAGACTGTGTAGAGCGCCGCGCCGCCGGCTTTCTTCACGCTTTTGAGCTGGCGCTTATAGGCCGCGCAGACGAGGAACGCGATCAGGACGCCCAGCGGCAGGCCGACCGTCAAGCCGAAGCCGAGCTTTTCGCCGACCGTCAGCGGGGTTTCCGGCTCCGCGTCGATGGGCGCGCCGTTGGCGCTGGCTTCAAGATAGAGGACGCATTCCGAGATGTAGTCGGCAAAGCCGCCGTACCAGTCGTCCTCGCGGAAGTTGTCGAGAAATTCGTCCTCAAGGAGATACTTGCCGTAGTCGGTGAAGGCGGCGTTGGCGGCGTCGCCGTGGGCTTCGAGGTCAAAGTCGCGCTCCGCCATGCTCAGCACGAGAACGACGCCGTTGCCGTCATAGCGGCTATCAAGCCCCAGCACGGCCCATGCGTACTCGGAGAAGGCGGCGGCGCCGCTCTCGCCGGTTTCGCTGACCGCCTCGGGGTCAACGTAGTCCGCCATATCGTTGACGGTCACGACATATACGCCGCAGCCGTACTGCCCGCTCACCGAGGCGGCGGCCTCGTCGAGCGAGGCGCGGTCATCGGCTGAGAGGAGCGCGGCGTTATCGTAGATATAAGTGTCGCTCGCCACGGCGGGTACGCTCAGCGACAGCGCGAGGACGAGGGCAAAGAGCAGAGAAGCATATTTTTTCATCACTTCGCCCTCCTTAAAGCAGAAACAGGGAGGCGGCGGCGACGACCGCCGCGACGCCGGCGGCGATGCAGCCGAAGTGCTTCCAGTACAGACCGCGGTCGAGCGGCAGGTCGCCGACGAGCTTGCCGGTCTGGCCGTTCATGGCAAAAAGGAAGCTCTGCCCGTTCCACCGCGTGCTCAAAAGCCACACGGGCATGAGCGCGTAATGCACCCTGCCGCGGTGGAGGCGGACGCTGCGGCTTTCGACCGTGCAGGAGGTATAGCCGCCGCGCGCGTCCTGCTCCATCAGCTCCACGGCGCTTGCCTCGCAGCGCGCGTCCGCGCGGCGGGCGCAGTCGTCCGCGGAAACGTCGTACTTATCCGCGAAAAAGCCCGGCAGGTACGCCGTGGAGAAGGGCTTGAGCTCCTGATAATCGAACGGCTCGATGGCGTCCATGTGGTCGTCCGGCAGCTTGGCCGAGGCGTCCACCGGCACGCGGTCGAACTGCACGGCGCCCGCGCGGCGGACGTCGTAGTGATTCGTGACGGTCACGTTTTCGCGAGGGGTGGAATAGCCGCTCACGCGGGTGGCGTGGCAGCGGACGTCCGCGTCCGCCGTGCCGTCGTAGAGCCAGAAGGGAACGTAGACGCCCTTGACCTCCTCGATGTGGTTCTCGTCGGAAAACGCCTTCGGCAGCAATTTCTTGCCGCCGTAGTGCTTCTTGAGCGCCGCGACCGCGGCGGCCTTATCCAGCTTGAAGGGCAGCACGTAGTCGGGCTTGAGCGCGCCCTTGAACTGCCCGGGCACGATGGCGTTGTTGCCGCAGTAGGGGCAGGAGGACGCGCTGGTCGTTTCGTCGCAGATCAGCTCCGCGCCGCAGCTCGGGCAGGAATAGACGCGCAGACGTTCCGCGTCCGCGCCCCAGTCGCTGCCGGAGGCGGCGGCCCATTTGACGTCCTCCTCCGTCTTCTGTTCGGCCTGCCCGAAGGCGTCGGCGGCTTTTGCGTCCTTTTCGGCGTAGAGCGCTTCGATCTCCGCGACGTCGTAGCTTGAGCCGCAGAAATCGCATTGGAGCCTGCCGGACGCGCCGTCGAAGCGCAGCGGAGCGGTGCAGGCGGGGCATTTATAATTGGTGACCTGAGCGGCCATCTTCATTCTCCCTTTCCGTTTTTTAATCAGGCGGGACCGCCAGCTCAGGCGCGGGGCTTGCCGCACGCGGAGCAGAACTTTCCCTTGTTGACCGCGCCGCAGGAGCACCGCCATTCCGCCACGGGCGCGGGCCTGCCGCACTCGGAGCAGAATTTGCCCGTGTTCACCGTGCCGCACGAGCACGTCCAGCCCTGCGCGGCAGGGACGGGAGTGGGAGAGGGAGAGGGCTGCTGCATCTGCGCGCCCTGCTGGTAGAGGGCGTTCATCTGCCCGCCGGTCATGTTCCCGGCCATGCCCATGCCCATGAACGCGCCGACCGCGCCGTTCGGGTTCGCCGCCGCCGTCTTCATCGCGTCGCCGGTCGCGCCCGCAAGATGCGCCGCCGCGCGGGTGGGGTCCATGAAGGCCGCGTTGCGCTGCATCTCCTTGATCATCTTCTCGTCTTCCTCGTTCGCTGTGACGGAGGAGACGCCGAAGGAGACGACCTCGATGCCGCGCAGGTCGCGCCACTTGGCGCTCAGCGCCTCGTTGAGCGCGTCCGCCAGCTCGACCGTGTGGCCGGGGAGGGCGGAGTAGCGGACGCCCAGCTCGCTGATCTTCGCGAACGCGGGCTGGAGGGCGGTGAGCAGCTCGGTCTTGAGCTGGCTGTCGAGGTTCGAGCGGTCGTAGCCCTCGCTCACGTTGCCGCAGACGTTGGTGTAAAAGAGCAGAGGATTGGAGATGTGATAGCTGTACTCGCCGAAGCAGCGGACGCCGACGTCGATGTCGATGGCCGCGCGGGGATCGACCACGCGGAACGGGACGGGCGAGGCCGTGCCGTACTTGTTGCCGACGAGCTCCTTGGTGTTGAAGTAGTAAACGCGCTGGTCCTTGGGGGCTTCGCCGCCGAAGGTGAAGCGCTTGCCGATGTTGGAGAACACCTTGCCGATGCTGTCTCCTAACTTGCCGGAGAAGACGCTCGGCTCGGTGGAGGCGTCGTAGACGAACTCGCCCGGCTCGGCGCAGACCTCCACGACCTTGCCCTGCTCGACGATGAGCATACACTGGCCGTCCGCCACGGCGATCATCGAGCCGGTGGTGATGATGTTCTCGTCGCCGTGCTTATTGCTCGAACGGCCCGTGACCTTCTTTTGTCCTTTGGTCGCCAGGATGTTCGCGGGCATTGCCTCGCAGTAAAAATATTCCTTCCACTGGTCGGCGAGCACGCCGCCCGCCGCGCCCGCGATCGCTTTGATAAGTCCCATA